>JANPNS010000313.1:0-3762 GCA_031427575.1 Gallionellaceae bacterium | reverse complement strand
CTGCGAAAGTAAAACGCGCTGTCCTTGTGGAGGCCGGCCACCGATGCGCCATTCCTACGTGTCGAGCAACTACAACCGAAATTGCACACATTGTTCCTTGGGCAGAAACACAGGACAACTCATTTGAAAACCTCATTGCCCTTTGCCCCAATTGCCACACTCGCTTCGATCAGAGAAAGGAAATCGATCGTCTCGCTGTAAAGATGTACAAGCACAACTTGGGAATTTTGAATTACCGCTACGGAGAATTTGAGAGAAGGCTATTTGAAGTCCTTTCAAAGTCCGGGGAGCGCGTCTTTGTCTTAGGCACTGCTGGAGACCTTCTTGTCGCAAACGCGGTGAAGGACGGTTTCTTTGAAGACAAACATATCGAAGGCCCGGGGTTCTGTGTCACAGACACCAGTGGCCGCTCAAAGACCTTCCCAATAACTTTTACCTATTGGGTAACCGACGCTGGCGTTGAGTTCATCAAGCGCTTCACGAGCGGAGCAGATATTGCATAAACGTTCGGCGTCATCATCATGAAACGCATCTGCCCGAATCCAATGCCATGGAATGAAGCTTTCACGCGACTCACGAAGTTCGCGAAAGCGCATCCTTGCACGCCCCCATCGCCGCCCAAACCCTTGATTCTTGCTGGCTGGGCTTATAGCAACGATGTCGAGAAAATGCAGCGGTGGGAAGAGACAGTGGCTTGGGCAACTGATAACGGGTGTATCGAAGTTGTCGCGGAAATCCCGGACGCCGATTTCTACTTTGTCAGTGAGCCGACCACGTATGCCATCGGGCCAACAGGCGGCCCAATGCACCAACCGTGGAACTTCGACAGTAAGCTCCGTCCGTCTTCTGAAGAGGTTGCACGTCATTTCGAAATACTGAAGTCCCGGTGGCCTGAAATCGTCGGCCTCGAACTCGCTCATATCACTCATCCGCTTGCGTTCACCGGAGAGAAGGCACGTCGCTTACTTGTGCAGGCTGAGTGTTCCGCCCGTCCGCCATGGGGAGGTTGGTCGTACCTCACTCCTGTCGAAACTGAGCGGCGAACGTTTACGCGTTTGCGAGCAGCGGTCAACAACGCCATCGCACCACATGAAATCGACCATATTGATTTCACCACTGACGCCGAACCCATCATTCCACCGGACGCTGCGCGATGAAGGAAGGGGTCAGGTCTACATCACCGCGCGCGGGGGCAGGCGCGAAGACATCTTCGAGGACGATTTGGACCTGCAGACATTTCTGGCGACGCTGGAGCAAGTTATCACCCGGTTCAACTGGACATGTTACGCATGGTGCCTGATGGATAACCACTACCACCTGCTGATCCAGACACCCGACGGCAATTTGGGAAAGGGCATGCGCCAGCTCAACGATGTGTACACCCAGGCCAGCGACCGGCGGATATTCTTACCAACAGCTCGCCGATTATTTTGGGGTACACTTCACGACGGCGGGAAGAATTGTTCGGGGCGGCAGGTGATGCATCTTTGCTAGACCTGACCCCGTTGTCCGCCATTGGACAAGGCTTTCGTTAGCGTGTTTTCCGAAAAAAGGTACAATGCCCGACATGAACAATATTTCTATTGCCGATATTCTTGAACTTCCGGTGCAGGAACGTATTCGTCTCGTTGAGCTTATCTGGGACAGCGTTGCAGCAGTACCTGAATCTGTGAAAATTTCGCCTGCGCTAAAGGCTGAACTCGAAGCTCGCTTGGTGGAGTGCGAGGCAAACCCGGAAGCTGGTTATTCTTGGGATCAGGTGAAAGAACGCCTTAAAGATGGCTCATGGCGTTCCGCCTAAAATTTTCCACGCGAGCGTTGCGTGAAATTGGCGAAACTCAAGAGTGGTATGAATTGCACAGTCCCGGTCTCGGCGATGAATTCATCGCTGCAATGGAGTTACAGCTAAAACGCCTAGAGCAAGCCCCCCTGCTTTATGCTGAGGTAATTCCCAGAGTTCGCCGTGCTCTTCTTCCGCGATTCCCTTACGGTGTGTTTTATGCAGCGCGCGGCCCCTCAATTTTAACATTAGACGCTACCAAACATGGCTCTCAGTGAACTCGAACTCAAACGCTGCGAGATGGAACTCGCGCAATTCCTCAAGCATCGGCGCCCGCCACTGCATATCCGTGACCAGCTCGATATCTCGTACAAGATTTCTGGTCACAGCGTCGAGATTGTCGAGATTCGCCCAGACTGGCAAGATAAAACAAAGAAGATGGAAACTCCAGTTGCGAAGGCAACATTCGTTCGAACGAAGGGCCATTGGAAAGTATTTTGGATGCGCCGTGACCTCAAGTGGCACGGCTATGAAACGGATTCAGAGATCAAGACGCTCGAAGCCTTCCTCAATGTTGTTGATCGAGATGAACACGGCTGCTTCTTCGGTTGAGGAGGGCGCGCCTAATTCAATTTCTATTTCAATAGTCACACAACCCCGTAGGATGGGTGGAGCGCAGCGCATTGCATCGCCAGAACTAATGATGGGTTGCGCTGCACCCCACCCATCCTACGCGGGCTTCTTTTATTTTTGGCACACCGCACAATAAAAACTTGACCGCTGCCCCTGCTTGATCTGTTTTATCGCGCTACCGCATGCGCGGCACGGTTCCCCCGCGCGTCCATAAACCCAATAGTGCTGCTGGAAATATCCGGGTTCGCCATCGCTGCCGACAAAATCGCGCAGGCTGCTGCCGCCCAGCGCGATTGCTTCCGTTAATGTCTCCCGTATGGTTTGCACCAGCCGTGCGCAACGTTGTTTGCTCAATTTGCTGGCGGCCAGTTGCGGGCGGATGCCGACGCGGAACAACGCTTCGTTGGCGTAAATGTTGCCCACGCCCACCACCAGATGATGGTCCATGATGACCAGCTTGATCGCCGCGCCGCGCGTACGCGTGGCGCGATACAGGTGCTCGCCATCAAACTCATTTTCCAGCGGTTCCAATCCGAGCTTGGCCAATAGCGGATGCAATGCCGGGTCGCCGACATGCCACAACACTGCGCCAAAACGGCGCGGGTCGCGCAGGCGCATCAACATTCCGTTTTCCAGAACCAGGTCGAAGTGTTCGTGTATTCCCGGCGTGGTGTCGGCAGGCAGAATGCGCAGGCTGCCGGACATGCCGAGATGAAGAATGAGCGTGCCGCTATCACATTCGATCAGCAGATATTTGGCGCGGCGATGCAGCCGCCGTATGGTCTGGCCGCGCAGAATGATCGGCAGTTGCCTGGGGATGGCCCAGCGCAGATGGGGCGTGCGGATAACGGCATCCATAATGCGCTGTCCGAGCAGATGCGGTTCCAGACCGCGCAGGGTTGTTTCGACTTCGGGGAGTTCGGGCATGTTAGCGCCTTCTGCGCCACCACAACACCCCGCCTACCAGCACCAATAACAGCGGCAGGACTATCACGAAGCCATTGCTGATGATGGTTAGCTGGGTTTTGCTCAAGGTGATGGCGCTGTCTTTGACTGCGCGCGGTTGCAGGGTAATCAGGTTTTCTTCGTTGCTGAGCCAGTTCACCATGTTGACGCCAAGATCAATATTGCCGCCATTACCGGAGTAGGCGTTGGCGAGGAATGATCCGCTGCCGACGATGACGATGCGTTGTTCGCGATCATTTACGTCGCGTTGCAGGGCCAGCGCGATGGTGGCCGGGCCGGGTACGTCATGGTTTTTGTCGAAGCGCGGTTTGCCTTTGGGTATGCTGCGGCTCACCCAGCCGCGCGGTGCGGCCTCCACAATTATGGTGTGATGCCATTCCTGG
>JANPNS010000312.1:0-3322 GCA_031427575.1 Gallionellaceae bacterium | reverse complement strand
TATACGACGACCTGCCGCTGCCAGCGCGCAACTATCTACAGCGCATCGCGCAAATTTGCGAAGTGCCGGTGGACATGGTTTCCACCGGACCGGATCGCGATGAAACGATCGTGCTGCGCCATCCGTTTGACAATTGAACTGGAGTAGATCGCGCTGCTCGGCCAGTTTTAAGGGCACCTCTATAAATTCAAACTCCGTCGCGATACTGCGTTGCTCAAGAAATTTTAACGCTTACATATCAAAATATATGGGTTGCGCGGACTTTCTTTCGCGCCTTGTCTCGCTTAGGATTTTGAATTTTTAGAGGCGCCCATGTGCGGAACGCGTGCAATTTGAAACTGGGAGTCTGTGGTGAGTAGCCGTGTCGAACAAAAAGAGGTGGGGAGCGTTGCCGGGCTTTATCAGGAAATGGAGCAGTGGCAGGTTAACGCGGGAGGTAAAACTATCCATGCCAAACGTGTACCGGGTTATTTTCGGAAGATTAAACTGCTTACAGCATCGTTGTGGCTGGGCTTCTTTTTAGTGCCTTATTTGCGTTGGGGCGAAAAGCAGGCAATATTGTTCGACATACCCAACCGCCAATTCCATTTTTTCAGCACTACCATCATGCCGCAAGACATGTGGATGCTATCGTTGCTGTTGCTGTTGCTGGCGATGACGCTGTTCGCTGTTACCGCTGTGGCGTCGCGTGTGTTTTGCGGATATTTTTGTTTTCAAACCGTGTGGACTGATGCGTTTACCTGGATAGAAGCCAAGCTGGAGGGCAGCCCGCAGCTCAGGCGCAAGCTCGATGCCGCTCCGTGGGATACACGTAAAATCCGCATTAAAACTACCAAACACGCGCTGTGGCTTGCGCTGGCCGTGTTGACCGGGGTGAGTTTTTCAATCTGGTTCACCGATGCGTATGAATACTGGGGCAACCTGACGCGGTTTGATATTTCGCTGGTTCCGCTGGTTGTGCTGCTGATGTTTATCGGCGGGACCTATTTTCTGGCCGGATTCATGCGCGAGCAAGTTTGTTTTTGGCTGTGTCCCTACGCGCGCATCCAGGCGGTGATGATAGATGCGCAAACCGTGTTGCCCACCTACGACTACAAACGCGGAGAGCCGCGTGGAAAGTTACACCAGCATGAAACCGCTACGCAGACTGCCGCCAGCGGGGATTGCATTGCATGCTTTCAGTGCGTACAAGTGTGTCCGACCGGAGTTGACATACGCGAAGGGCAGCAGATAGGTTGCATCACCTGCGGGTTGTGCATTGATGCCTGCGATTCAGTGATGGAAAAAATCGGTCGCCCGAAAGGCTTGATTCGCTACGCATCGCTGGACGAAATGGCAGGTCGCCCGGTGAAAAAGCTATATCAGCATCCGCGCCCACTTGCCTACATGCTGATTTTTACCTTGGCGATGGGTGGAATTGTGTACGGCTTGACTCATTTAGGCTCGCTCAAACTTAGAGTCATTCCCGAGCGTCAACCTTTGTTTACCGAACTAAGCAACGAAGTGATACAAAACAGATATGATGTGAAGGTGGTCAATAAACAAGCGACAGATCGTTATGTGCAGGTGTCGGTAATCACTGCTTTACGCGGCTACCGGTTGGTTGGTGCAGAACAGCCATTGCTGGTTAAGCATGGCAAAGATACGTCTTACACCATTTATGTCAAAGCCCCTGAAAGCGGTATAGACAGTGAAATTACTCCAATTACTTTTCGCGTGCAGGACAAAGACGACGCGCAAAGTTTCGCCGAGTATGAAACCAGGTTTAACGCGCCGCCAAAATAATGGCTGGTGTAACTAAGGAGATTGCAATGCAACAAGCACGTACTGGATTATCCAAAAAATGGATGTACATATTGATCGGAATGATTCTTGCCGGTATTTCGGGTAGCGTAGTTTTGATGGCTATTACGACGCAGCATATGCCGAATTTGGTGTACAAGAACTACTACGACGAGGGTCGCAAATTAGAAACGACCATTTTGCAGCAAATGGAAGCGCGCAAGGCGCTGGGCTGGGATATGCAGTTGCAAATACCTTCCACAATAATTGGAGAAACGGTGACCTACTTATTGGGTTCATCGGGCACCTATAAATTTTCCGTACAAGATAAAACCAGTCGCGCATTATCCGGTGCGCAGGTCACGTTATTCGCATATCGCCCCTCTGATTCAAGAGCGGATTTGCAAGTGGAAATGGTTGAAGTGTCTGCGGGTAACTACCAGGCACACCTGAACCTGCCTCTGCAAGGTGCATGGATGTTGACTGCACAGGCAAGGCTGGGCAAAGACGTGTCCGAAGTGACGCGAAATATTTACGTGTTGCCAGAGCAATAAATCCTTCAGAAATGACCGAGCCAGCAGAGCCAGCGCAACACGCAGGATGTTTTCATTGCGGGCTGGATATCCCGAGTGGTATTCACTTGCACAGCGAACTGGCCGGGAAATCGCGCCAGTTCTGTTGTTTCGGATGCCAGTCGGTATGCAATGCGATTTTTGCGGCTGGTTTGCAGGGCTACTATAAGCGCACTCCGGAGGGCGTGCTGCTGGCCCCGCCACCCGAACCCCCCAAAGACATCGAGATTTACGACATCGATGAAGTCCAGCAGGAATTCATAACCCGCCAGGGTGAATCGCGCGATATTCACTTGTTGGTCGAGGGTATCCACTGCGCGGCCTGTGTGTGGCTGATCGAACGCGCCATGCAGCGTACCCCCGGGGTGGAGCTGGCACAGGTGAATCTGGCCGGCAAACGCATGCGCCTGCGTTGGGATAATCAGCGCGTCAAACTCTCCGAACTGCTGCGCGCGCTCGCCAGGATCGGTTACTCCGCCGTGCCTTATGATCCTGAAAGCGCCGAAGGGATCATCAAGCGAGCCAATCGCGCCATGTTGTTCCGCCTGTTTTTCGCCGCTTTCACCATGATGAACATGCTGTGGATATCGATTGCGCTGTATAGCGGGGCGAGCGATGATGAGTTCCGCGATTTCTTCCATTGGGTGGGTTTTGCGCTGGCTACGCCGACGCTGTTGTATTCCGGCTTTCCGTTCTATCGCGGCGCATGGGGCGGCTTGCGCGCCGCACGACTGACCATGGATTTGCCGATCACGCTGGGCTTGTCCGTGACCTATTTTTACTCGTTATACATCACCCTCAGCGGCAGCACAGTGGGTGAGGTATATTTCGACACCGTTACCAATCTGATATTCGTGATTCTGGTTGGCCGTTATTTGGAAGGCATGTTCCGCCATCAGGCGGTTTCGGCCACCAGGCGATTGATCGAATTGCAGCCGCGCGTGGCGACCGTACTGCAGGGTGACGAA
>JANPNS010000311.1:0-3610 GCA_031427575.1 Gallionellaceae bacterium | reverse complement strand
GGGAACCTTCGGTGGCAGCAATTTCGTTACAGGCAGAATGGGCAGTCAATTTGTTTTTACTGAGGACAAGAAGATCGCCCTCATGCAGGAGGTTGCAGAGCACTTTAAGCCATATCCTTTCGTCAAAGATTTGCAAATTATCCCATCAGCAGACCTCACTCCCGGCGGCAGCTTCGCAAATCTTGACCGAATTCGTGCGGTATATGGTGTGGATGTCATCGCGTTGTTATCTTACGACCAAGTACAATTCACGGATCAGGGCGTTGCGAGCATCACTTATTGGACGCTGGTTGGTGTCTATGTCATTCCCGGCGAGAAAAATGACACTCATACCTTGCTAGATACAGTGATCTATGACATCAAGAGCCGCAAGATGCTTTTCAGGGCTCCCGGTACCAGCCACACTAAAAGCAGCGCCACGCCGGTGAACATCGCCGAGCAGATGCGAGCCGATAGCGAAAATGGCTTCTACACGGCCGCAAAGGATATGATTGTTAACCTTGACGAGCAGCTTGCCCGCTTCAGGGAAAAGGTAAAGGAAAGTCCGGCTGAGTTCAAGGTCATAAAATAACCGGTCATAAAATAACCGGGGGCAGATCGCAGAGAGCGGCGTATTGATCTTTGCGATATGTATTTTTTCGCACCCCAAGTTTCTTAAATCGGTAATTCTGAATGAAGGAGGTCACATGAAACACACAGGCGTCCGTCCGTTACTTGTATTCGCAGTCTCGGTATTGGTTGTCTCGTTATTCGGAGGTTGCGCAACCGGTACAACCAAACACGCCACCAGCGTAGTTGATTATCTTTTTCCCAACACTAAAGATCCCGTCGTTACGCCAGGCATACCTGTTCTAACCCTGCCTTTGCGCGTTGGCATCGCGTTTGTGCCGGGCGGCAACTCAACTGGCAGCAGTCTCTGGATGCCGCAAGGTGGTAGCCTCGCGCTTACCGAAAGGAGAAAGATGGACCTCATGGACGAGGTTGCTGATCGCTTCAAGAAATATCCTTTCGTCAAGGAGATTGCAATCATCCCCTCGGCCTATCTCAGGCCGGGCGGTAGCTTTACTAATCTTGACCAGCTACGCACGATGTACGGCGTGGATATTATTGCGCTATTGTCCTACGACCAGGTGCAGTTCACTGATGAAGGGAAGCTCAGCCTCACGTATTGGACTATCGTGGGTGCCTACATCATTCCCGGAGAAAAAAACGACACGCAGACCATGCTTGATGCAGTTGTTTATGACATATCGAGCCGCAAGATGCTGTTCCGTGCGCCCGGTCTGAGTCTCGTTAAAGGTTCGGCCACATTGGTCAATCAAAGTGAAGCGCTACGCGCTGATAGCGGTCAAGGTTTCGACAATGCAGCAAAGGAGATGATCGCAAATCTGGATGATCAACTCACGCATTTCAAAGAAAAGGTAAAAGAGCGCCCGGAGGAATTCAAGGTCGTACACTCACCGAGATATACCGGTGGTGGCACGGGCGGCGGAAGCATTGATTTGGTCTTGCTGTTGTCGCTTGCAGGGCTAGGGGGGTATTTCCTGTGGATGCGCAAGCGCACTTGACCGCAGAGCGGCTTCCGGTCTGGACGCTGGCGATCTGTGCCGGTGCGGCTCTGCTCTATAGCATGCCGACGCTGGAATCCCTGCTGATCTACGACCGCGCCGCAATTGCTCATGGCGAACTGTGGCGACTTGCGACCGGTAACCTCGTTCATCTGTCGCCTACCCACTTGGCCTATGATTTGGGCGCGTTCCTGATCGCTGGTACGATCATCGAAATTCGCGGTTACCGTTTTTTTCCGCTGCTGTGCCTTTCAGCAACCATGCTAATCGGCATCGCCATTTTCAGATTTGAGCCTGCAATACATTTTTTTGGTGGCCTTTCCGGTGTCGTGACTGCGGCGGTTACCTATCTGTGCTTGCACGGGTTGTTCGAGAAAGGGGTATGGCGTTGGCTATGCACCACAATGTTGGCAGGTCTGACCGCCAAGATCGGAATTGAACTGATGCTTGGTCACTCTTTCTTGTTAGCAACCAGCGCAGAAGAGTTCGTGTCAGTACCTCTAAGCCACCTTGCTGGAGGCATTACAGCAATAATCCTATTTGTCACGATGCGCTTTGAAATAAAGTGGGCACAGCACAAGCTACAAAATGCAATCAGCCAATCAGATGTAACCCCTTAGCGCCACCCTTCACTGCATCAACAACCAGGCGGCGGTCAAAGGTGGCCAGTTTGCCGCCGTGGGCGCAGGCCAACGCCAGCAGGTAACTGTCCGTTACTTGAGCAGAGCTCAGTAGGCGCGCTGGGTTCAATTTTTTGGTATCCAGCAGGCTGATGTCGTCCGGCCAGAACTTATGTCCCGGCAGCGCACATAAGCCTGTCATCAATTGCGCCACTGCCGCTGGTGTGCCCGGTGAATTGGGATAACGAGCATGACCCACAATGCGCAGTACGCCATTCTCGGTCAGCGGGCAGGTGGCCCATGCCTTCTTGCCGTGCGCCGCGAACCAGTCATGCGCCGCATTGTGCTGAACATGCGCCGGGTCAATCAGCGCGATCAGCACGTTTACATCAAGCAGGAAAGTCATCCCGGCAACTCATCCAGCAACTGATTTATTAATTCCGGCGTTACTGCTGTTGCCCCGGCGCGCACTTTCAACAGGGGCACGCCGTTACGCGCCTTGCTTTTCTGTACACTGGGTCGCAGTGCCTGCCGCGTTAGTTCCGAGATAACCTCGCCGACACTCTTGTGTTGCAAGGATGCCAGTCCTTTTGCCGCTGCCAGCACATCATCATCAATGGATAGGGTCGTTCTCATTTTGCACCTCTTGAAGGATAGCATCAAACATCACGCATCATACATCAGATTGCTTGTCCTGCCAATAGCCATGCCATCTCTGGTCAGTTGGTAAGGAAAGACGTATTTACAGCCAGCGCTGCGCGCAGCGATATATTTGAAACGCAGTACGTTACAGCAGTATGTTGCTGGCCATTCACTCTTTTTCCGGCACAGGTATAATCCGCCCTCACGTTTAACCTGCAAGGAAATATTTTGGAACTCTCGAAGCGCGTACAGGCGATCAAGCCATCTCCTACTCTTGCCGTCACCGCACGTGCGGCAAAACTGCAAGCTGAAGGCAAAGATATTATCGGTTTGGGTGCAGGCGAGCCGGATTTTGATACACCGCAGCACATCAAGGACGCGGCCATTGCCGCGATCAACAAAGGCTTCACCAAGTACACCGCAGTCGGCGGCATGCCATCATTGAAACAGGCCGTGATTGCCAAGTTCAAGCGCGACAACGGGCTGGACTATACAGCCAAGCAGATTCTGGTTTCCTGCGGCGGCAAGCAGAGTTTCTTTAACCTGGCGCTGGCGATAATCAATCCCGGCGATGAGGTGATTATCACGGCGCCTTACTGGGTGTCCTATCCTGATATGGTGATTATCGCCGAAGGCAAGCCGGTGATCGTGCAAGCGGGCATCGAGCAGGGTTTCAAGATGACGCCTGCGCAATTGGCGGCGGCGATCACACGCAAGACCCGGATGGTGGTGATCAACAGTCCGAGCAATCCGTCCGGCGCGGTTTACAGCCTGACCGAG
>JANPNS010000310.1:0-2007 GCA_031427575.1 Gallionellaceae bacterium | reverse complement strand
CGCTCAAAGCGCGCAAACACCGGCCATTGTTCATTGTTGACCTGGCTGTGCCACGCGACGTCGAGGCGGAAGTGGCGGAACTGAATGATGTGTTTCTATATACCGTGGACGATTTGGCCGAGGTCGTGAAAGATGGTCAGGATGCGCGGCAAGGCGCGGTCAAGGAAGCAGAAGTCATTATTGACTCCAGTGTGCTGGAGTTTCTGCACTGGATGGAATCGCGCGAAGTCGTGCCGACCATACGTGCTTTGCGCGATCATGCCGAGCGGCAGCGCCGCCACGAAATGGAAAAGGCTTTGAGCCTGCTGACCAAGGGCGAAGACCCGGCCAAGGTGCTGGAGATGTTGAGCAATGGCCTGACCAATAAATTCCTGCACGCCCCCACTCACGCGCTGAACCAGGTGCAGGCGGCCGAGCGCGAAGCTTTTCTTGATATGGTGCATCGCATCTATCACCTGCAACCCCCCGAATGAAACCCAGTATCGCTGCCAAACTCGCGCAGTTGGGCGATCGTTTGGATGAGGTCACGCGCCTGTTGAGCAGCGAGGATGCCACGTGCGACATGGACAACTACCTCAAGCTTAACCGCGAGCGCGCCGAGATAGAGCCGGTGGTGGCGTTGTATCACGCCTATCAAGCCTGTGCGGCAGACCTGACCACCGCGCTGGAAATGGCGGACGACCCGGAAATGCGCGAATTTGCCGAAGCCGAGGTGAAGCATGGGCGCGAACGGCTGGAACAGATCGAAGTAGATTTGCAGAAACAGTTGTTGCCCAAGGACCCGAACGATGATCGCAATGTGTTTCTGGAAGTCCGCGCCGGTACAGGAGGCGATGAAGCCGCATTATTTGCCGGCGACCTGTTTCGCATGTACTCGCGTTTTGCCGAGCGCCGGCGCTGGCAAGTCGAGATCATCTCCGAAAGCGTAGGCGAGAAAGGCGGCTACAAGGAAATCATCGCCCGCATCGTGGGACAAGGCGCGTATTCCGTACTGAAATTTGAATCCGGTGCACATCGTGTGCAGCGTGTGCCCACCACCGAAACGCAGGGGCGCATCCACACCTCGGCCTGCACTGTGGCGATATTGCCGGAAGCAGATGACGTCAGCGATGTGGTATTGAACCCAGCCGATTTGCGCATAGACACCTTCCGTGCTTCCGGTGCCGGCGGTCAGCACATCAACAAAACCGATTCGGCGGTGCGCGTCACCCACATTCCGACTGGCACGGTAGTGGAATGCCAGGATGGCCGTTCGCAGCACAAGAATAAGGCGCAGGCGCTGGCCGTGCTGGCCGCGCGCATCAAGGACAAAGAGGAACGCACCGCCCACGCCAAGCTGGCTGCCGAGCGCAAGTCGCTGGTCGGCAGCGGTGACCGCTCCGAGCGCATCCGTACCTACAATTTTCCGCAGGGTCGTGTTACCGACCACCGCATCAATCTCACGCTGTACAAAATGGATCACATCATGGATGGCGACATCAGCGAATTGACCGGTGCGCTGATGGCGGAATATCAGGCGGAACAATTGGCAGCACTGGCGGGTGAGGGGAACCGCTAAATTTGCTGCGCGACATTCAGACTATCCTGCTGCACGATAGCGCACGCCTGATCGAAACTATGGCACTAGCACCAGACAGCGCGCGCATCGAAGTGCAGTGCCTGTTGCAGCAAGTGTTAAACGTCACCCGCGCCTATCTGCTGACGCATCCCGAGCGCCGCTTGAACAAACCTGAACAAGCGCACTACGATGAATTGTTACGGCGTCGTCTGAGTGGCGAACCCATTGCCTATTTGCTGGGCGAGCGCGAATTTTTCGGCTTGTCGTTCAAGGTCACGCCCGATACGTTAATACCTCGCCCAGAAACCGAATTATTGGTCGAACTGGCCTTGCAGCGGTGCGGAGGGGTGGCGGCATCGCCGCCGGGTACCCACCGGCCCCCCCCTTGCGGGGGCATTCCCTCTCCCGGCCTGTCGGCTGGACCGAGCGGCCTGACGGTTTGGACCGAG
>JANPNS010000309.1:0-1599 GCA_031427575.1 Gallionellaceae bacterium | reverse complement strand
ATTTCGATAGTCTGCTCCACTGACGGCTCGGGCACATCCACTTTTTGGAAGCGCCGCGACAGCGCATGATCCTTCTCGAAAATTCCGCGATACTCCTGGTAGGTGGTCGCACCAATGCATTTCAGCGCACCGCTGGACAGCGCAGGCTTGAGCAAGTTGGACGCATCCATCGTGCCGCCAGAAGCGGCACCCGCGCCTATCAGGGTATGTATCTCATCGATAAACAAAATAGCGTTCGGCGCATCGGCCAGTTCTTTGAGCACCGCTTTCAGACGTTGCTCAAAATCACCGCGATATTTAGTGCCGGCCAGCAATGCGCCCATATCCAGCGAATAGACATGTGCATCTTTGAGAATTTCCGGCACATCTTTTTCGGTAATGCGGCGCGCCAAACCTTCGGCGATTGCGGTCTTACCCACGCCAGCTTCGCCTACCAGCAACGGGTTGTTCTTGCGGCGTCTGCATAGTGTTTGAATGACTCGCTCAAGCTCGACTTCGCGCCCGATCAGCGGATCAATCTTGCCTGCCAGCGCCTGCGAGTTGAGATCGAGCGTATAGTCATTCAGGGCACTTTTCTGCCCCGATTCCTGCTCTGCTTCTGTATCGACGGCCGGTTTTTGAATGCCGGGGGGAGTGACCTTGTTAATGCCATGAGCAATGTAGTTCACTACATCCAGCCGGGTAATGGCGCGCTGATTAAGGAAAAACACCGCGTGCGAATCCTTCTCACTGAACAGAGCGACCAGTATGTTGGCGCCAGAGACCTCTTGGTTGATTGCACGTGCAGAATGGCGCGCTGTATAACGCGCTGGAAACCGACCGTAGGCTGTGTATCCACGTCGTCGCTGCCTGGCGTCAGGGGGGTATGAGTATTAATGAAGTCGGCCAGCACCGCGCGCAGCTCTTCAATGTCTGCGCCGCAGGCGCGCAACACATGTGCCGCAGACGGGTTGTCCAGCATGGCCAGCAGCAAATGCTCCACCGTGATGAACTGGTGCCGTTTCTGGCGTGCTTCAACAAAGGCCAGGTGCAGGCTGATTTCAAGTTCTTGCGCGATCATAATTTTATGTTGCCTCTAGTTCGCATCGTAGCGGATGTCCATGCTGCTTGGCAAATGCCGATACCTGTGCCACTTTGGTTTCCGCGATGTCCTTGGGATAGACACCACACACTGCGAAACCCTCCTGATGTATTTTGAGCATCACTTGAGTGGCGCGTTCACGATTCATGTCAAAAAACATTTGCAACACTTCGATGACAAAGTCCATGGTTGTATAATCGTCGTTAAAAAGCACCACCTTGTATAGTTTGGGTGGTTTGCTTTTACTCCGCTCCACTTCCAGCAGAGATGAGTTGTCATGTTTCGTTGCCATTATCAGCAATACTACATTATGTCTGATAGTATGTTTGGTGATTAGCGGGGCTTTTCAAGTATCCCATAAAAATACTTGCATTAAGTACTTGACGATACCGGTCAAACAGGAGTAAAAAGCGCGTGGGTGTTTGAATCAAGTTACCTGCAGTACTGGTTTTGCCATGTGCGGTCTTGGAATTCAAACAGTTTAACGGGAATCCACCCGGTTTTTTAGTTAAGGAAGT
>JANPNS010000308.1:0-1585 GCA_031427575.1 Gallionellaceae bacterium | reverse complement strand
CGTAAGCGAACAAAGCAGCGTGTACACCAACATCAGCCAGGGGTTTACTCCGCCCGAAGTAAGCCAGTTGTATGGCAGGAGCGCGATACCCGATCTGCGGCCTGCCACGTACAATAATTATGAGGTTGGTTTACGCATGGCATTTTTTGAGCGTGCGCTCAAGCTGGATGCTGCGCTATACCGGCTGGACGGCAAGGATACAATTGTTTCTCATTCGACTGCCGTGGGCGTATCCGAAAACCGCAATGCCGGAAAAACGCGCGGCGAAGGACTGGAGATGGGCTTGGCTTGGGATGACGATGCGTTTGACGGGCGGCTGGGCATATCCATTGCAAATCATCGCTATCTGCAATACCAGACATCCGCCACTCTGGACTTCAGCGGCAAAAAAATGCCTTCTGCGCCGAATACCGTTTCAATGGAAATTGGCTACAAGCCTATTCAGGATGCGCGCGTAGCTTTGGAGATGGTGAAAGTGGGTTCCTATTGGATGAACGATGCCAACACCGTGTCTTACGGCGGGCACACCTTGCTCAATATGCGCGGCAATTACCAGTTCACGCCGGGCTGGGAAGTATGGCTGCAAGGGCGCAACCTGACCAATAAATTGCATGCCAATTTGGCCAGGAGCAGCTATAGCGGAACGGGTGCCTATAACCCTAATACCCAGGATCAATACACCTCAGGCGCGCCCCGTAGCATGATGGTTGGCCTGACTCACAATTTCGGCGGCAAGAAATAATGACCAACCAATCTTCTAATGGGGTAGTCAAGCGCGGATGGCCGGGGTACAGCGCCATCTGGCGCTGGCATTTTTATGCGGGATTGTTCTGTATCCCGTTTGTGCTGGTGCTGGCTGTCACCGGATCCATCTATCTGTTCAAGCCGCAGGTTGAGGCCATTCTCGATAAGTCCTATGACAATCTCGCGGTCTCGGGGACGCGGGCAAGCGCCGAAGCGCAGGTTGCAGCAGCGCTTGCCGCGGTGCCGGGGTCGGTACTCAACTCGTATGAGTTGCCGGAAACGCCGCGATCGGCAGTACGCGTGTTGGTCGGGAGCGGCGAACAAAAATTCCGTGTCTATGTGCATCCCGAAACGCTGGAAATATTGAAACAGGAAGACGACGACTGGCGATTGATGAAGGTGGTGCATCGGATACACGGCGAACTGCTCATCGGTGACCGTGGTTCGAATATCGTCGAGCTGGCCGCATCCTGGGCGATCGTGATGTTTATCACCGGCCTTTATCTGTGGTGGCCGCGGGAAGCAAACAGCCTGGCAGGCATCGTTTATCCCCGGTTAAGCCAGGGCGGGCGGGTGTTCTGGCGTGATCTCCATGCCGTGACTGGCTTGTGGATATCGTTCTTTGTATTGTTTTTACTGATCTCCGGCTTGCCCTGGGCGAAATCCTGGGGCGGGTTGCTGAAAGAAGTGCGTCAATTCGGCGTCATCAAAACCGTTCAGCAGGATTGGACCACAGGACGTTCTTCCGAGCTGGCCGACAGAAGGCTCATGAATACACCGGCCTCAATCGCGACCGACAGCGGCGAGCATGCGGAACACGCCAAGCATAATCACGCGGGCG
>JANPNS010000307.1:0-2121 GCA_031427575.1 Gallionellaceae bacterium | reverse complement strand
AGTTACTCCCACTCCCGCCGCAGCCTGCATCTGGCTGATGGTCTGGGCAGTGAATGGCCTGCTGAGTTCGGTGCTGATTTGCGCGACACTCAAACCCTTGGGCAGGTAATTCGGCCTGAGTTTAACGATCAGACGGTCACTGACCAGGGGGGCGATGTTTGGAGGTACATAATTTGCCTTGCCGATTCCGGCTGCCAGTGCGGGCAGGAAGGTAACCGCACCGATAATGGAAAGTGCAAGCAATACCGCGCTCCTTGTGTTCCGTTTCATGGAATTTTCCCCTTAGGTTGACAACTATAATGATGGGCTGTGTTGCGATAAATCCTACTGCTGATGTTGCATCAGTATATCCTGTTCTATAGCCTGAACCCCCAGTGACACACCGCCCGCCAGCAACGCCTTTTCAAATAATGCGAAGGGATGGTTCTGTGGCAGGCCTATCTCGTAGATCAGGGCGTTACTGCTGTATGGTCGAATAAAAATTGGAGAACAATGACAAGCTTCGGAAATGACGGCGGCCAGCTGTTTCCCATCCGCTGGCGAGGCCTGAGAAAAGTAAATGATCACGCGGACAGGTAACTGCTTTCCGGCGGTACCCTCCGCGATGGACGGGTCATGATTTGTCGAGTGCGCGCAGCCAGTAAGCAGGCATCCCGCCAGTACTAACGCGAGTTTTAGCATGAAAACTAAGCAGCCTGCACCGGAATTTCATCGCGCTGCGCGACAACACGATTGAATTCGTCCACATAGACCAGCTGAGGATGGAATTTTTGCAATTCCAGATCGGAATACATCGCGTAAGTCGCGATGATCAGAATGTCCCCCGGATTGGCTTTGTGCGCCGCTGCGCCGTTCACGGAAATAATGCTGGAACCGCGCTGCGCGCGGATGGCATAGGTGGTGAAACGCTCGCCGTTGGTGACGTTGTAAATATCAATCTGCTGATATTGCCGGATGTCAGCGGCATCCAGCAAGTTCTCGTCGATGGCGCACGAGCCTTCATAATGCAATTCCGAGTGCGTAACATGCACCCGGTGCAATTTGGACTTAAGCATGGTTCTTTGCATGACATCACCCCCGCAGGAGAACTAAGCAGCGCATTATATAAGCGCTCATCCCTTTAGACAAACTTCCAGATTATCAATCAACCGCGTCTGCCCTAACCACGCCGCAGCCAGGATGACCAGATTGCCCTCACTTTCTTCTGGCCGAGCCAAGCCTGCCTGGCTGCGCACGGCTACATACTCCACCTTCCAGCCATGCGCAGCAAGCGCTTGTGCCGCCCCATGCTCCAGCTTGAATATATCCATTTCTCCGCGCAGCAGGTCTTGCCGTATCCCGACCAAAGTTTGATATAAAAAAGCCGCTTCAGTTCGCTCCGCAACACTCAAATACTGGTTGCGCGAACTCAGCGCCAAACCATCCGGCGCACGCACCGTTTCGCCGCCAACGATTTTTACCGGCAAATTCAATTGCGCGACCATTTGGCGAATGATGTGCAATTGCTGATAATCCTTCTTGCCGAACAGCGCCACCTGCGGCTGCACAATGTTCAGCAGCTTCAGCACCACCGTCGCCACGCCGCGAAAATGTCCGGGACGGGACGCGCCATCCAGCTCGTTGGCGATCGGCGGCGGCTCAACGAACACGATTTGCTGGTTTGGATATATCTCATCGACCGACGGCGCGAACACCACATCCGCAAGCCCTTGCAACTTATTGCAGTCCGATTCCAGCGTGCGTGGGTAGCGGTCGAAATCTTCGCTGGGGCCGAATTGCAGCGGATTCACAAAGATGCTCGCCACCACGCAGCCGCCATGCTCGCGGGCCAAGCGCATCAGATCGAGATGTCCCTCATGCAGATTGCCCATGGTCGGTACGAAGGCGATATTCGTTTCATCTCGCAGGCGGGTGCACAATTCAAAAGTGGTAGATATTCTTTGCATAAAAAATTGTATCTTACCAAAGATGTGCCCGCTTTGACCTCACGCCCATAATGGTACATATTTCGCAAATTTCTTGGATTTATTATCTGGGTCTGCCGGCTTAACAAGCTTACGATCCGTAGCCTCCTGTATCAGTACCGACACCATTGAACTTTGTTTTTCCGGCATTTTTAGC
>JANPNS010000306.1:0-3897 GCA_031427575.1 Gallionellaceae bacterium | reverse complement strand
CAGCCTGGGCGACCAATCCGCTGCGCTCGTCGCCAGTGTCGCGGAAAACAGCGCGGAAGCGCTGGTCAACCTCGGCACTGGCGGCTTTGTCATCCGTTACCTGCCGGAAAAGAAATATAACCAAAACGGCTATCTGCGCACCCTAGCCTATCAGGATAAAAATCTGCATTTCCATCTTGCCGTCGAAGGCACACTCAACTCCATCACCGCCGCGCTCGCTCCCTATCCTGTCAATGAATGCCGGGTGGAAGATCTGGCGGAGAGCGATATTTTTTGCCTGGCTGAACCCAGTGGCATCGGCGCACCCTACTTCCGCAACGACATCGGCATCCGCTTTTCCCAGCCGGTTGACCACCTGACCACACGCCAGATCGCCACTCTGTTGCTGGAAGGAATTATTTTTCGCGTGGCGCGGATACTGGAAGATTTTCACCGCGAATCCGCTCTAGAGCGTGTTTATCTTTCGGGCGGATTATCCGAATTAGGCTGTTTGCAACAGGGCATCGCGCAATGCGTACCCTTTGCCGTCTTCCGCTTGCAACAAAAGGATTCCAGCCTGCAAGGCGCGGCGCTGCTCGCCGCCGGCATGGCGCCTGCGTGCCACCGCGAAGAATCAAGAATCTTGATGACACACAACGCCCAATCTTTGCCGGAAAAATACCGGCGCTGGAAAGATTGGTTCGACAGCATGCTGAATAGCTGACCACACATAACTTATGCCTGCCATGGACGACAAAGATAATCAGACAAAACTGCGCATAGACAAATGGCTTTGGGCTGCGCGCTTCTTCAAGACGCGCTCCCTGGCGGCAGACGCCATCGAGTGCAGCAAAGTGCTGGTCAACGACGTGCGCGTCAAGCCAGCCAAAGCCATCACGGTGGGCGACACCCTGACTATTCGCCTTGGCCCGTATCAACATGTGGTAGAGGTACTGGTCTTATCCGACAAGCGTGGTCCCGCGCCGCAGGCACAGAAACTTTACCGGGAAACTGAAGCAAGCCGTATGCAGCGCGAAGCACTGGCTGCCGAATTAAAGGCGCAACCGCAGCCTGTCTTTCCAGGGGGAAGACCGACCAAACGGGACAGGCGGGCAATTGAAAAACTCAGGAACAGCCAGAAATAATGTGCAGAAACCACCGCCTGAGTTATTGACTCAGGTGCAATGGATAAAACGGAGTGTGTTAAATGGCGGCCCGTAGAAGACAGGCCGCCAATGCGATTATTCTTACTTCTTCTTTTTGCCGCCGGCAACAGCCTCTTTCAGCTTGCTGCCAACCTTGAACTTCACGACTTTTTTGGCCGGTATTTTCAGCTCTTTGCCAGTGGCCGGGTTGCGGCCAATACGGGCGGCGCGCGCCTGAACGGCAAATGTGCCAAAACCTATCAGCTGAACGTCATCACCCTTCACAAGCGAAGCTTGAACAGCAGCCACGATCGCGTTCAGGTTTTCTTCAACACTGGTTTTTGAATTTTTTGTTGCCTTGGCTACCGCATCAATCAGTTCTGCTTTGTTCATGGTGCTGACTCCCTTGTGGTGGTTGAAAAGACATACGCACTCTATCAAGCCCGCGCGTTAATGACAAGTATGTAAAGTTGTCAAATAGCCTAATACCACAAAACCAGAAAATTAACTACACTCCATCATCGGGTAGTGTTAAAGCGCGCCCTGCTCATCTTGCTGCCCGGCTTTAAAGCGCCGCACATGGCCAGCATGTTATCCCCATACTTGCGATTGACACGATGCACGGCTTCCAGCAGCTGGAGGTGCTTGTCCTCGCGCTGCCGTTCTGCTTGCTGGAACAGGTCGAAGTTGCCCGCCTGGCGCACGGCAATGTCGGTCGCAATCAAGCCGCAGGCACGATATATCTGGCCTGGATCGAACAATCCATCCACCGCCCTGTTCGCCTCTGCCATCAGCAGAAAATAATCAGCCGTGGGGTAAGGCAGCGCTGTCGTGACCGCCTGCTGGTCAAAAGATTTCAGTGTCAGAAAAACGGTCAGCCGCCGGGCTGTCAGGCGTTTATCCATCAATGCCTTCGATAGCCGCATGGCGTGTCGCGCAAGGTGTGCGCGGATGATCGCCTGATCCTGAGTGGGCTGCCCCATGGATGCGGTGCGCGCCACACTCTTCGGCAACCTGGCTTCGGTCTCCACTTTGTACAAGGACGTGCCATTGAGTTCATGCCACAGCTCAGTGCCCGCCTTGCCCAGCAGGCGCTGGATGTGGTGTTCCGCAGCCGTGGCGAAATCGGCGGCAGTGTGAATATTGAATTTGTTGAGCAGCGCTTCGCGATTGCCCCCTATGCCGGGAATGTCGCGCACGCTGACCTGTTGCAGAAAATCATGGATGCGCCCGCCAGCGACAATGGTCGTGCCATTGGGCTTGTTGTATTCCGAGGCCATCTTGGCCAGTGTGCGCGTGACCGAGATGCCGATGGAAACGGTAATGCCGATTTCCTGTTGCACCGTGGCGCGCAACTCATCCGCCATCTGCTGGTAAGATTTACGGTGAAAACTGCGCAAGCCCTTCATATCCAGGAAAGCTTCGTCTATGGAATATTCTTCCACGGCAGGGCTGAAGCACCGCAGTATGGCAAACAGCTTGTCGGACATCTGGCCGTAGTAACGAAAATCTGCGGAGATAAAAATAGCATCCGGCATCCGTTTACGCGCATCCCACACCGTCATACCAGTGGTAATGCCTGCAGCCTTGGCATCATAGGTCTTGGCTACAATGCAGGCATCCTGACTGGACAGCACGCAGATCGGTTGGCCTTTTAAATCCGGGCGGCGCAGTTGTTCGCAACTGGCAAAGAAGCAGTCTGCATCCACATGGGCGATGGCGTTGGGCCAGTTTGACACAGACATGGCTAAGAGAACCTCTAAAAATTCAAAATTCCGTCATTCCCGCGCAGGCGGGAATCCAGTCCAACGAAAAAATCCCCCGCAACGCGGGGGACAAAGACAAAAGGCATGTTTAGATAAAACTGCTGGATTCCCGCCTTCGCGAGAATGACGAATCTTTAGAAGCTCTCTACCGGTACTTGCGAAACTGCCCCACCACCACGCCAAAGATTTCCAGATCACCTCTGGGGCGAATCACCGGATAGGCCGGGTTGGCAGGAATCAAAACGAATTTTCCCTTTTCATTGCTCAGCGTTTTGAGGGTAAATTCATTGTCCACGATAGCGATCACCATATCACCATATCACCGGCATTTGCCGAGTTGCGCTTTTCCACCACCACGGTATCGCCCGGCATGATGCCCGCATCAATCATGGAATCGCCCTTGACCGTAACCAGCACCGTGCTGGAAGGATTCTCCACCAGATACTCATCTATGGTCAGCGTGTCATGGCTGGTGTCTTCTGCCGGGCTGGGGAAACCGGCGCGCACGCTGTCATACACCGGGCGCTCGAAAAAGCGTCTGCCGGGTTTGAGGCGCTTTTCCGCAGTGGCTTCCAGAAAGCCCAGCAGCTTGAGTCTGGCCACCAGCGCCGCCACTGGTGACTTGGACTTGAAGCCAAGCAGCATCATGACCGTGGAATACGGCGGCAATACGCCGTGGTCAGCGTAGTAGTCCTGTAATTTGGCGAGATGTTGGGCGTCTTGTTCCATGGACGACAGCATATGGAACGATCGTTCTTTTGTCAACTGCTACAGAGTTAAGCTGGACACGTCCATTGAAACCACTAAAGGGCACCTCTAAAAAACCAAACTCCGTCGCGATGCTGCGTTGCTCAATAAATTTTAACTCTTATTCCATTTCCAGTTAAATAAGCCTATAATTACGATCACCTATAATGATTGAGGTGGCCTATGGCAAGATTGGCGGGCGGGCATGAGTTTTTAGAAGCAGCGGTCACACAAGCGGCCAAGGCTACGACGATAAGCGA
>JANPNS010000305.1:0-4252 GCA_031427575.1 Gallionellaceae bacterium | reverse complement strand
CGATAAAAAGGAGCACAAGGCGGCAAGTCCGAAAAGCTTTTGGCCGGGCACCCGGATGAGGCGACGAAGACAGCACACCTAGTGCGGCTAGGAGCCGAAGACGCAGCCAACGCAGTGATCGTTTTTATCGGGAATTGGAATGACATGGGGGGCATTTAAACCACGAAGAGCACGAAGACCGCGAAGAAGAACAATGCGCGCTTATCGGGTTGTCACCCACACCCACTAGCAGCCTGTCGGACTTGAAGAATCGAAGCGAGAATTCGGCTGAGCGAGGACAGATTTTGCCGGTTTTGCAGGTCAATAGTCGTTCTATTGACCAAAAAAGCGGCGAAATATGGACAGCTCAGGCGGATTTGTAGCCGATTTCCTTTATGTCCGACAGGCTGCTAGATGCAGGGTGTTTCCATTTGCCCGAGTAAAGTCCTGCTTTTCATCGTTCCCACGCTCTGCGTGGGAATGCAGCTTTGTATCGCTCCTGCGACACAGGACGCCGAGCGTCCACAGAGGCGTTCCCACGGAGACCGTGGGAACGATGCACCCCTTGCGGTTGCGTATTCAATATCATGCAACTCTATGAAAAATCTTCGTGATCTTCGTGGTGAAATGCTTTTCTCAGGCTGATCCATTCAGCTTCACGCATCCGTCACCGCGCCGAGACTCGCGCTGGATACCAGCCGCGCGAATTTTGCCAACACGCCGCGCGTATAGCGTGGTGGCGGCGCTTGCCACAGGGCGCGGCGGCGCGCCAGTTCCGCGTCGCTGACATTGATCTGTATCAGGCTGGCGGTAGCGTCTATGGTGATGGAATCGCCTTCTGCGACCAGTGCGATGGCGCCGCCCACTGCCGCTTCGGGCGCGACGTGGCCGACCACAAAGCCGTAAGTGCCGCCGGAAAAACGGCCATCGGTAATCAGCGCCACACTGTCACCCATGCCCGCGCCCATCAATGCCGCTGTGGGCGATAACATCTCGCGCATGCCGGGCCCGCCTTTGGGGCCCTCGTAGCGGATGACCAGCACTTCGCCGGGATTGATTTGTTCGGCCAAGATCGCCTTCATGCAGGCTTCCTCTGAATCAAATACCCGCGCCGGGCCGGTGATCTTGGGATTTTTGATGCCGCTGATTTTTGGCGACCGCGCCTTCCGACGCCAAATTACCTTTAAGAATTGAAATGTGTCCTTGCGCGTACAGCGGCTTGTTCCAAGCGCGGATTACATCCTGATCGGCACGTGGTTGCGCCGGAATTTTGCTCAGTACCTCAGCGACAGTTTCACCGCTGATGGTCATGCAATCGCCATGAAGCAAGCCATGTTCCAGCAACATTTTCATAACTTGCGGGATACCGCCTGCCTGATGCAGTTCGGTTACCACGTAGCGGCCGGATGGCTTCATGTCGCAGATGACCGGTACGCGCACACGGATATTTTCAATATCATCGATGTTCAAATCGACGCGCATGGCATGTGCGATGGCCAGAAAATGCAGCACGGCATTGGTCGAGCCGCCGGTCGCTATGACCACCGCAATGCCATTTTCAAAGGCCTTTCTGGTTAAAATCTGCGACGGCAATATTTGTTTGAACACAGCCTGTACCAGCACCTCGGCCGAGCGCGCCGCGCTGTCGGCTTTTTCCGCATCCTCGGCGGCCATGGTGGAAGAGTAAGGCAGGCTCATGCCCATTGCTTCAAAAGCAGAAGACATAGTATTGGCGGTGAACATGCCGCCACAGGAGCCTACGCCGGGACAGGCATTGCGTTCGACCTCAAGCAAATCTTTTTCATTGATGCGATGCGCGATGAATTCTCCCACTGCCTCAAAGCTGCTGACGATGGTCAAGTCACGCCCGTGCAGGTGACCCGGTTTAATGGTGCCGCCGTAGACGAAAATGGCAGGGATGTTCAAACGCGCAAAGGCAATCATGGCGCCCGGCATATTCTTGTCGCAGCCGCCAATGGCCAGCACGCCATCCATACTTTGGCCGCGACATACCGTCTCGATCGAATCAGCGATCACTTCACGGCTTACCAGCGAACATTTCATGCCCTCGGTGCCCATGGAAATGCCATCCGAAATCGTGATGGTGCCAAATGTTTGCGGCATGGCACCAGCCGCTTTAGCTGCGTTCTCAGCTCGTGTTGCCAAAGCACCCAAGCCGGAATTGCAAGGGGTAATGGTGCTATGTGCATTGGCGATGCCGATGATGGGCTTGTCGAAGTCCCCATCCTTAAATCCAACGGCGCGCAGCATGGCGCGGTTGGGTGAGCGTTGCACGCCTTGCGTGACAATTTTGCTATGGATGTTGCCGGGCATAATACGTCCTTAGTAACGTTAATTTACAAATATCATTGTGATGAATGGAATTGTTATTGGCCGACTCAATTTTTAGAGGCAGCAGTAGCGACTGCGTATTATAGCCAGCATGAAGCGCGGACGCAGCTTTTGGTCGAAGAGATTATTTTCTGAAATCCAATTGTAATTGTTTGCAACCGTCGGGGTTCCCAGCATCACAGCTTTTACGGAAACTTTCCATAGCCTCGTTTTTTCTGTTCAGCGCATTCAGTGTAAGACCGCGATTCAACAGCACCTGATCGTCTTTAGGATCCAGGCTGAGTGATTTGTCGAAATCGTTCAGAGCTTCCTGTAATCTGCCCAGATTCGAATAGGCAATACCGCGATTAGAGTAATAAAAAGGTTTCCCTGAGCTAAGTTGAATAGCTCGTTCAAAATCGCTGAGTGACTTGGCATAGCGGCCCATTTTTGTAAGTATGGCGGCACGGTTTCCATAGGCATCGCCGTAATCGGGCTTAAGCTCAATCGCGGTGTTGAATCTGCGCAGCGCTTCTTCCGGATTATTTTGACTGGAGTATATAAAAGCACTGTTGTTGTAGCCTTCTGCATATTTTGGATTGAGCTCAATAGACTTTTGATAATCCGCCAACGCTTCCGGTAAGCGGCCTATGGCTGAATAAGCATTGCCACGGTTGGTATAGCCCCTTTCAGTACGAAGCAGGTTGTCACCTTGGTATTTGTCGATGGCATCAGACCATGTCTTAATATTGTCTGAAAGTGTATCCAGCCTGTTCCATGCCAGACTGGCAAGAACCAGGCAATATGCAGCAAGCAGAACCGGGACGAATTTTCTGTGGGTAACGCTCATGAAGCTGAACAGGACAATGGGCAGTCCGCTCATCCATAGATAACTGCGGTACAGTACAAAAGGCTCCTGAATTCTGACCGAGGCTAGTTCTGTCAAATAGAGTATCCACGGAAACAGCAGGCCAAACCCTAGTAGACCTTGTCGACCTCCCTTCACAAGTAACTTTATTGCCAGCACCGGATAGGCGAGGAAAAAGATAAAACCTGGCAACTGCGGCCAAGACAGTAAGTGAGTAGCGAATGGCTGACGGATATCAATAGCCATCCAGCCGGTATAGGGAATGATCCACAGCAGGAGATATTTGAAGAACAGGTAGCCTTGGGTAATGACGCTGAGGGGATAGGCAATGGCTATATCAACCTTCTCCTGATGTTCACTCATCCGAGCCAGCATGGCAGCCGCATGGTCTTCGTAAGCCGTACCCAACAACCCCTTGGTCCGCAAAATAACCAGCGTGCCAATAACAAAATACAAGGAGAACGGCAGCCACACTTTCCTTATCAGCGCAAAAGACGGTTTATTCAGCAACACCGTCAGGGCGGCAGCCACGCCGGGAATCATGATGCTGTGTTCTTTGGAAAAGACCGCCAGAAAATAGAACAGCGCGGACAGGGCGAACCACCGGGCTTTGTCCCGGCTCAAGCCTTCCAGATAGCAGAGGAGGGCTGCGATGCCGAACAGGGTGGCCATGAGGATGCTGCGTTGCGCGAGATAGGCCACGCCATACACGGCGGCGGGGTGCAGCACAAACATCAGGGCGGCCAGGAAAGCCGGCCAATGCGGCCGAGTAACTGCATCCTGCGCTTGCGCGGTCAGACCCAACAGGCGGGAGAACAACAGAAACAGCAGGATGCCGGTGAGCGCATGTAAACCCAGATTGCCCAGGCGATACCAGAACCAGTCCAGGCCGAACAGCTTGTACGTCCAGCCGAACGAGGCGTAGGAAAACCATCTTATTCCATTTCCAGTTAAATAAGCCTATAATTACGATCACCTATAATGATTGAGGTGGCCTATGGCAAGATTGGCGGGCGGGCATGAGTTTTTAGAAGCAGCGGTCACACAAGCGGCCAAGGCTACGACGATAAGCGA
>JANPNS010000304.1:0-14005 GCA_031427575.1 Gallionellaceae bacterium | reverse complement strand
TGTGATATGTAAGGAGTAATTTTTTGTGAGCAACGCAGTATCGCGACGGAGTTTGGATTTTTAGAGATGCCCAACAGTGAGATTCTACGCGATGCCATGCTGGCATGGGAGAGTTCTTTGTGTACGGCACATCCTCCAAGTAGCCGCAGACCAGCCTGCCCCTATTTAATTTTTCCCATATTTTGTGTCATTCAGGCAAAATCTATCAACCCTGTTACACTTGCAGCTTGAAACAGGCCACATTTTTTTCAGCGGACTGCTAAAAAGTATGAAGATGAAAGCGTTACCTGCTCTGCCACGAAAAGTCGTGACGTCGGTTGTTTTTGTGGTCGCAATTCTCCTGCTGGGCTGGCTGCTGTGGCCGGAAAGCAGGCAGCATGCTATACCCCATCCGGTTTTGACGCCATTACCTGCTTCATCCGGGCCAATTGCCCCGATCCCTGATGCTATTCCCAATCTGGACCCAAAAATTGTAGCTCTCGGCAATACGCTTTTCCATGAAACCAGTTTGTCCCATGACAATACCATCGCCTGCGCCAGCTGCCATCAACTGGCGCACGGCGGAGTTGATGGCATGAAATATTCTATCGGAATAAAAGGGCAACTCAGCGGAATTAACGCCCCCACGGTCTATAACAGTGGTTTTAATTTTCGCCAATTCTGGAATGGCCGTGCGAAAACTCTCCAAGAGCAGGTGGCTGAGCCCATCCACAACCCATTGGAAATGGGATCAAGCTGGAATGAGGTGATCGCCAAACTTAATCAGGATCCGGCTTATGTGGAAGCTTTCTCGCAAAATTACAAGGACGGGATTACGCCGGAAAATATCGCAGACGCCATCGCCACTTTCGTGCGCTCACTGATCACGCCCAATTCGCGTTTTGACAAATATCTGAAGGGGGATGCCAAGGCCATCACCCCTTACGAACTTGCGGGATATGCACTGTTCACCGGCTATGGTTGTATCTCTTGCCATCAGGGAATGAATATAGGCGGTAACTTGTTTGAAAAACTTGGCGTCATGCGCGATTACTTCGCAGAGAGAGGCAATATCACCGAAGTCGACCAGGGCCGCTATGCCCTGACCCGCAACCCAGAAGATATGCACACGTTCAAAGTGCCGAGCTTGCGCAATATTGCCCTTACCGCCCCTTATTTCCACGATGGCACGGCGCAAACTCTGGAACAGGCAATCATCATCATGGGAAAATATCAATTGGGGTTAGCTCTGCCCAATGAAGATGTATCAAGAATCGCCGCATTTCTGCGCACCCTGACCGGTGAATATAACGGGAAACCGTTATGAATCAGATCGACCTGAGAAAAATTGCAATTGCTTTGGCGGTTGCCCCTTTGCTGTTTATCCTTTTCATCAAGGCACAGGCTCCGGATCCGATTAGACATCACCGGATACTGACTGACCTGCACACAATAGAAAGCATGAATGCGGAAATAGATATCCTTACGCTAAAGTTCAGATACCGTCTGCAGAGTAATTACGATGGGCTGGTATCCGCAATCAATGAGATTAGTCTCCGCCAGAGTGAACTGAGGGCGGGCGAGCATGCCATATTCAACAAGGGGAATGAAAAAATAGACCGGGCCATGGAAGAGCTTGATCAAGCCCTAAGCAAAAAAACAGAATGGCTAGAAGGCTTCAAATCCCACAATGCTGTGCTCAATAATTCCCTGCATTATTTTCCGCGCATCGTTGAAGAAACGATGCGCCTGGCTCGCTCAGACCGGACTCTCCAAATTAAGCTGCAATCTCTCATGCACAACCTGTTGATGCTGCATATGGGCAGGGGAGATAGTGATGGCCCAGGGAAGGCGGAATACAGTCTCCGGCAGATCGAAGCGCATGCTTACCCCCCCTCCTTGCAGGAAAATATTGACCTCCTTCTGCAGCATGCTAAATATATACTTAAATATGAGCAGGAAATAAACCGGCGGATCCAGCAAATCACGTCGGCAAGTACACGCGATCTGGTGCGCGAACTGACTTCTGCTTATAAAGAATCTTTCAATCATGCATTCAAAATCGCGAATTATTACTATTTTTTCATATTCCTGGCCGCGATTTCACTATTTGCTTATGCAGCCTATTCCTTTTTCCGTCTGCGTGAGAACGCCAGCAACCTGCACGATGCCTATGCCGAAATCAGGAATCAGAAATTTGCCATGGATCAGCATGCCATTGTCAGCATAGCCGATGCCAGTGGGGACATAATTTACGCCAATGACAAATTCTGCGAAATCAGCCACTACTCGCGCAATGAACTTTACGGACACAATCACCGCATAGTGAAATCCAACACCCATCCTCCTTCGTTTTATCAAGAACTCTGGAAAACCATTACCAGCGGTCAAGTCTGGCATGGCGAGATCTGCAACAAGGCAAAAGACGATTCGCTTTACTGGGTTGATTCGACCATCGTCCCTTTTCTGGATGAAAAGGGTATCCCAATCCAATACATTTCCATCAGAACCGACATCACCGAACGCAAAATGGCCGCAGAAACCATTTTGTACCAGGCCAATTTTGACCCGCTCACACACCTGCCCAATCGCCGTTTGCTGCATGACCGGCTGGAGCAGGAAATCAAGATGGCGAACCGCAGCGGCCTGCCATTGGCGCTGATGTTTATTGATCTCGACCACTTCAAGGACATCAACGACACACTTGGGCATGACATGGGCGATATCCTGCTCAAGGAAGCGGCACAGCGCCTGAGCAGTTGCGTACGCGGAGCTGACACCATAGCGCGCATGGGGGGGGATGAATTTACTGTCATCATGGGCGAACTGGACGACCTTGGCAGCGTCGAGCGCGCCGCCCAAAACATTCTGCGGAAACTGGCCGAGCCATTTCAGTTGCTGGGTGAAGTGGCTTATATATCAGCCAGCATCGGCATCACGCTCTATCCGGAGGATGCCATGGACATTGATGAGTTGCTCAAAAATTCCGATCAGGCCATGTATGCTGCCAAGCATCAAGGCCGCAACTGTTTTAGCTACTTTACCCCGTCCATGCAGGAAGCCGCACAGAACCGGATGCGACTAGCCAGTGATTTGCGCGGCGCGCTTGTCGGCAATCAGCTCAGCGTGTTCTACCAGCCCATCGTGGAGCTGGCGACCGGTGCCATCTACAAAGCAGAAGCGCTGATCCGCTGGCAGCATCCAAAGCGCGGTCTGATATCGCCCACTGAATTCATTTATATTGCCGAAGAAACCGGAATGATCATTGATATCGGCGACTGGGTGTTTCGCGAAGCATCACTGCAGGCAGCGCGCTGGCGAGAATCGCACTACGAGAAATTTCAGATCAGTGTCAACGTGTCCCCGGTACAGTTACACAATGTTGGTAATATTCCTGCCACATGGTTCCAACATCTGCAAAAACTAGGCCTTCCCGGTAAAAGCATCGTGGTGGAAATAACCGAAGGGCTGCTGCTGGATGCCAGCCCCGCCGTCATCGACCAGTTGCTTGGGTTCCGCGATGCGGGCATTGAGGTGTCACTTGATGATTTCGGCACCGGCTATTCGTCGCTGTCCTATCTGAATAAATTCGACATTGACTATCTCAAGATAGACCAGTCTTTCATACGCAACCTGACACGCAGCTCTGACGACGTGGCATTGTGCGAAGCTATCATCGTGATGGCCCACAAACTAGGCTTGAAAGTCATTGCCGAAGGGGTGGAAACGAAAGAACAGCGCGACCTGCTGGCCGCTGCTGCATGCGACTATGTTCAGGGCTATCTGTTCTCCGAGGCCCTTTCGGTAGAAGACTTCGAGGCCTTGCTGAAGCGATCCTGAGTTTCTGTCCACCTTCCTTTTCCTGGTATCCGGAATCCTATGCATGTTGCGATTGACAGAAGTTAAGCTTCCACTCGATCATTCTGAAAGTGCTCTCAAGACTGCGATTCTCAATCGCTTGGGCATACACCCTGATGAGCTTATCGGCTACACTGTTTTCCGGCGCGGCCATGATGCGCGCAAACAGTCGGCTATTCATTTTGTTTATACGCTGGATGTGGAAGTCAGCAACGAGACGGCGCTGCTCGAACGCCTGAAAAAAACGCCTCACATTATTCCAGCGCCGGACACAAGCTACCACTTTATCACTCATGTACCTGGACCTCTGGCTTCGCGCCCGATCGTGATCGGCACCGGGCCGTGCGGAATTTTTGCCGGCTTGATACTGGCGCAAATGGGCTTGCGGCCCATCATTCTGGAGCGCGGCAAAGCGGTGCGTGAGCGCACCAAAGATACATTCGGTTTGTGGCGTCAGGGCAAGCTCGATCCGGAATCCAATGTGCAATTCGGCGAAGGCGGCGCGGGCACATTTTCCGATGGCAAGCTGCACAGTCAGATCAAGGATCCCAAACACTACGGTCGCAAAGTGCTGACCGAATTCGTCAAGGCCGGCGCACCGCCGGAAATACTGTATGTAAGCAAGCCGCACATCGGCACCTTCCGCCTGGTGGGGGTGGTGGAAACCATGCGCGCGAGCATTGAGGCGCTTGGTGGCGAAATACGTTTTGAGAGCAAGGTCACCGACATCATCATTGATAATGGCCCCAACAACATCGGGCAAGTACGTGGTGTGGTGCTTGCGGGCGGCGAACAGATTGAATGCAGTCACGTTGTACTGGCCGTGGGTCACAGCGCACGCGATACATTTGAAATGTTGTACCAGCGTGGTGTGTATCTGGAAGCCAAGTCTTTTTCCATCGGCTTCCGCATCGAGCACCCTCAGTCACTTATTGACCGTGCGCGTTTCGGCCAGAATGCTGGCAATCCATCGCTTGGCGCAGCAGATTACAAACTGGTGCATCACTGCAGCAATGGCCGTTCGGTATACAGCTTTTGCATGTGCCCGGGCGGCACCGTGGTGGCAGCGACTTCAGAGGAGGGGCGTGTGGTTACCAACGGCATGAGTCAATATTCGCGCAACGAACGCAACGCCAATAGCGGCATTGTGGTGGGCATCACGCCGGAGGATTATCCAGGCGGCGCGCTGGCAGGCATTGCCTTTCAGCGGCAGTGGGAAGAGCGCGCGTTTGAACTGGGTGGAAAAAATTACCATGCGCCGGGACAGTTGGTCGGCGACTTTATTGCCGGACAGCCTTCCACCAATCTGGGTTCGGTCATTCCTTCTTACACGCCCGGCGTGCACCTGACCGACTTATCCAGTGCGCTGCCTGCTTATGCCATCGAGGCGATACGCGAGGCACTGCCTGCCTTTGACAAGCAGCTCAAGGGCTTTGCCATGCACGATGCAGTGCTTACCGGTGTTGAAACACGCACCTCTTCACCCATCCGCGTCAAACGCCGCGAAGATTTTCAAAGCATGAATACCTGTGGGCTCTACCCGGCGGGAGAAGGCGCGGGTTATGCGGGCGGCATACTTTCCGCCGCAGTGGATGGCATCCAGGTGGCCGAGGCGGTGGCCTTGAGCATGATCCGAAATCGTGTTGATGGGAGTTAGAGCTTGTCCGTTAATAATTCAGCCCTGCGCAAACTCATTTACTTTCGAAAAGTCAGTGTCCCCAGCGTAGCCAGCGGCTTTCAGATTGCTCATGCCAAGCTGATTATCCTAGAAAAAGCAATTAGCCACAGAGGACACAGAGATCACAGAGGAAAAAAAGCTTGTAACACGGGAGCAATTCACCTTTTCGGTGAAACAAAAAAATGCGGAAAACTGCGTCCTTCTCTGTGTCCTCTGTGATCTCTGTGGCTTGAACTTCGGTTTTTAGAATTATAGTTCACGCCTGGTCATGCTCCGTCAAGCGCCGACCTCGCTGGCCGCAAGCACTTCCCTTTCCAGAACGCTTGCATGTACCCACTCCTGCACCAGCGGATCATTCGTTACTGTCTGGACATACTTATCCACCGCTCCCGGCTCTGACACACCGTAGGTCAGGAAACGGAAAGCCACCGGCGCGAACATGGCGTCCGCGATGCAGTGCTGGCCAAACAGCCATGGGCCATCAACCGCATACTGCAAGCGCAACTCGCGCCAAATGGCTTTGATACGCTCGATGTCGGCCTCAAGCGGAACGGACATTTCCACCTTGCGTCCGCGTGCCCGGATATTCATCGGCATCGTCTTGCGCAAAGCCGTAAAACCCGAGTGCATCTCCGCGCTGATGGAGCGCGCTCGGGCGCGCGCGGATCGCTGCGCAGGCCATAGTGCAGGATAGGTTTCATACAGATATTCGCCTATCGCGAGCGAGTCCCACACCGCCAGATCACCGTCGCGATAAGCGGGCACCTTGCCGGCCGGCGAATAGGCCGCCAATTTTTCCGCAGATCCCTGCATACGCAAGGGAATGATTATCTCCTCGAAGTCGACGCCAGCATGTTTCAACATCAGCCAGGCGCGCAGCGACCATGAAGAATAGTTTTTGTTGCCGATTACCAGGGTTGGCTTGCTCATCGCAGTTTCCGGATATTGAACTCCGCGTATTGATATTTTTTTCTTACTTCCTCAACAGATTTTGATCGACCATGGTTTTAACCATAGTATTGATATAAGATTTAATGAGGCTTTCGTTGGAGCCGGTTATTCCAGCTTCGGACCAGGCAGCCCAGATCAGGGTATCGCTTGCGGCGTCATACATATTCGTTTCAATAACCGCATATTCCTCCTCGACCATGTAGCCAGGCGTATATATAGCCTGATAGCCATAGTTATAATAATTGCTCCACTGGCCGTAATTGAATGGGGCGACAAACACAGTTCCTGGCATATAAACTTGCACGGTTTTCGTACTTACCAGCCTGGTAATCAGCACCGTATCAGCCCCCCGCTCCTTGACTTTTTCAGCGATGGCCGCCTGATCACTCTTATCCATATCGGGAAGAACCATATAGCTGGCAGTCGCATCTGCCCCCCGGACTTTGATCTGCCGCACAAACTCATCCTCAAAAATTCTTCTGAGCACCGGGTTCTTGCTTAGTCCAATCACCATAATTTTTTGGGGATGCGCCAAATACGATGGATTTTTCCATGCCGCTTTGACACTTATCGTTGAACAGGCCGTGATTAAAACGGCTACGAGCACCCCAAAGCCGATTGAATATCGAAAAGAATTCGACATCTGTTAATCCTCATTTGGCTAATTAGCCGGAAATTAAGCATACGCCACTTCACCCTGTCAGACTACCTATTCAAAGTGCAAGTGTGGCGCGGAATAGCTCAGGGGGCTGGGTCATCCCGGATAGATATCACATCCGCAAAAATATGAATCAAGCCTTACCGAATGTATTGGGCGGGAAATATTTTAGTCAGTGCTGACCACCCTTGAAACAGAAAAACACATGAATAGTCATTATGTAAGCGGGTATTTATCACTACTTACATCAGGAAACATCTTATTGACAAAGCAATTTATCGTTGACAGCACTTTCATTCTCAAGCAGCCTTTGCCTGCAAGCTGTGAGTCGAGTGCTTTTAATGTGCCGGTGATGGATGTGCAGGGGAACGATAATGGTTCTTTTTTTAAAGGCGTGCTTTGTTGCAATGATGCTGCTGCTGTCTGGCTGCGCTTCGCGCGTGTGGATCGCAGACTGGGAAGAGGCATTTCCGATGAACGTCCCGCGCAATGGCACTGCGGCAGTTGTAGTCCAGGACAAAATTCACATCATTGGCGGCAGAAATAGCGACAACTCCATAGTCACCACCGAATATACAACCATCAACCAGGATGGCTCGCTCGACCCTTGGGAGTTTGGCCCAAAGCTGAACGAGGAACGCAGCTACATGGACGCAGTGGTTCACGGCGGCTACGTATACGTGGTGGGCGGTGCCAACGGCCCCAGCGACCAGAATCTTCTGCGTTCAGTAGAACGTGCCCGCATCCAGCCGGGTGGCACACTCGGTTCATGGGAAAAAGAAAAAAACGAGATGGTAATACCGCGTCGCTGCTCTAAAGTCATGGCCACAGATAAAGCGTTGTATGCGTTCGGCGGCTATGGCGGTGTTTTACTTGACTCCGTTGAAAGCGCCGAATGGCAACCCGATGGCAGCTTGGGTGAATGGCATCTCGACCCGCAAATGATGACCTCACTACGCTATATCAACAGTGTGCAAAAGGTAGGCAAGGTGTTCTTCGTAATCGGCGGGCATCGTGAGAATGGCAACAGCATGTCTGGGGTCGAGTGGTCGCAGCCCATGACCGATGGAAATCTGCAAAAGTGGCAAGCAACCACTCCTATGCAGCAGGAACGCTGGGGTCTCGCTACAGCTGTAATTGGTGATGATATGTATGCACTGGGTGGCCTGTATGGCCCGAAATTCCTCGACAGTGTTGAGCGCACCAAAGCCCGTCAGAATGGTCAGCTTGAGCCGTGGCAAGCTACTTCTCCCCTTGATCAACCACGCGGCACTTTCAGCACCGTTACTTATGATGACCGGATCTACGTGATTGGCGGCGCCTACCCAGACGGTCATCTTGCCAGCGTCGTATATGCCGACCGCAACGCCGCTGGCGACATTGGCTATTGGGGTAGTGAGGAAGATGACTGGGCGGCCAAAGTGCGCCGCATGAAGCGCGAAAAAATTGCGCTGAGAACGCGGCTACCCAACGAGGGCATGGTAAAAGAAGTGCTCCAGACCCAAGCCTATACTTATGCGCAAGTGGAAAGCAATACCGATGGCCTGGTTTGGGTAGCTGGCCCGAAGATAGACAAACTTAAGTCGGGTGATCGCGTAGGCTACAATCAGGGCACGCTTTTGAAGGGTTTCAACAGCCGCGAATTGCAGCGCACTTTCCCGCTGGTGATTCTGGTCGGAAAAATCCAGATTCAATAGTCTTGCATAGCCTCTGCAAACTTATAATTCTAAAACTCCACCAACACAAGTCTGCCACTGTTCCAGCCGTGCCAGCGCAGGCAACAGATTAAGGCCGGTTTTTTCTTTCAACTTCACTGCCTCATCCTTGAGATCATCCAGCGCAATGCGAATCGGATGGCCGTTGGCAGCGAAGGTGATGGCATTGCCGCTGTCGCACGAAGGAAAAACCAGCGCGCGGTCATCAAAGGCCTTGCTGATGCGCACTACACTGGCCTCGAAACCCTTGCTGCGGCCAAGCAGGTTGACGGCCAGAATGCCGCTGTTGTTGAGGCGCGCGCGGCACATCTGGTAAAACGGCAAGGTATCCAGCGCACCGGCGCGCGCTTTGGCATCAAAGCCATCCACCAGAATCAGGTCATAATTCTGGTCATTATGGGCGATAAATTCGACACCATCTCCAATAACTATATTGAGCCGCTTGGGGTCTTCCGGTAATTTGAAAAACTGTCGCGCGGCGGCCACTACGCCCGGTTCAATTTCAACCACCGTGAGTTTGGCCAGCGGGTAATGGCGATACAGAAATTTGGTCAGCGAAGCCGCGCCCAAGCCAATCAACAGTACCTTGCGCGGAAAGCGTGATTCCGCGCGCAACAGCAGGCTAGCCATCATCTCCTTGGTGTAATCCAATTCCAGATTCCACGGACGCACGATGCGCATCGCGCCTTGTATCCAGTCGGAGCCAAAATGCAAGGAGCGCACACCGGCTTCTTCGCGGATATCAATTGAAATTGCCATGCGGGGATTTTGGATTCTGTTTTTGTAGGTTGGGTTTAACAAAGTCACGCGATTCTCTGCGCGGCAAGCCGCGCGAGAAATCGTCAGAGCGTAGCGTAACAACTCATGTGGCGGAAGGCGCTACGCTTTTCCGCCCTACCGAGCTAAATATTTACGCGCTTTAGCGCAGAACTATGCATACCTGAATGCGATTTTTCGGACTTTTTTCAGATCTACAGTTTGCTTGGCTTGCCATAAATCGTAATGGTCTTGCATGCTTAGCCAGCTCTCTGGTGAGCGCCCTAATGCTTTAGAGAGACGGAGAGCCATTTCCGGGCTAATGCCACTGGTGGCGTTCAAAACGCGGTTCATAGTTGAGGCGGCAACGCCCAATTTGAGGGCGAGCTCCCTGCAACTGATTTCATTGGGAGTGAGATAAACCTCCTGAATAAACGCTCCGGGATGGGGTGGATTGTGCATAACCATTAGTGATAATCCTCGTAGTCCAAAATAAATGCGTTGCCGTTTTCAAACTCGAACGTAACGCGCCAATTACCATTCACCCAAATTGACCAGCGCCCACGCTCGCTGCCCTTGAGTGCATGAAGCCGGAAACCCGGTAGATCCATATCTTCGATAGTGTGAGCGGTATCTAGCGCGGCCAACTGCATTTTCAGTCGCTTCACATGAGCGGGTTGGATGCCCGCCAGGCTGCCAGATTCAAAATATTTTCGCAGCCCCTTGTGTCGAAACGACGTAATCATGTGAGCATAATAGCGCGTTGCGCGGCACGCAACAAGAGCCGATTAATCACCCCACCCACTGATTCTACAACCAACGCGCCCAGTCAGTCACCTCAGAGGCGGTCATCCCTATAGTAATACCCTGTTGCGCTAGTGCATCGCCCGCCGCGCCGTGTAGATGCACGGCCAGCAGCAGCGCATCATCCGCATCCAGCCCCTGCGCGATGAAGGCGGCGATCATGCCGGTCAGCACGTCGCCCATGCCGGAGCTGCTCATGCCGGGGTTGCCGGTTTTGTTGAGGACTATTTTTCCGGCACGGGTGACGCAGACGCTATCCGCACCTTTCAGTACCACGCTGCACTGAAATTTTTCCGCCAGTTGTTGTGCTGATTCGGTGCGCGCGGCCTGAATCTCGTCAGTGATGCAACCGAGCAAGCGTGCCGCTTCGCCCGGATGCGGGGTCATCACGGTGGCGACCTTGCGTGCGGCGACTAGTGTTTGCAGGTCGGCATGCAGCGCGAGTATGTTGAGTGCGTCGGCATCCAAAACCAGTGGCGTATTCAATTTAAGCGTTTCGTACAGAATTTTCTGTGCCGCGAGATCGTGACCCAAGCCACAACCTATAGCGATGACATCCAGCTTGGGCAAGTTGATTGCGTCGCTGTGCAGCATCAGTTCCGGTTGTTGCATGTCTACACTGGGCGCATTGTCTGCCAGCAGACCGACATGCACGCTGCCTGCGCCCAGCTTGAGTGCGGCGCGCGCCGCCAGCAAGGGTGCGCCGACCATGCCATTCGCTCCGCCGATGACCATCACCGTGCCGAACATGCCCTTATGGCTGTCGCGCGGGCGCGGCTTGAGGAAGGCGGTGACTTGTTTTTGGGTCAGGGTAGGGATGCGTGTGCTCATGCTTAATTCCAATTTTCGGTTGAAACAACAACCCCCTCTCCCGCGAGGGGAGAGGGGCTGGGGGAGAGGGGTTGCCGCATAGTATAATTGCATTCCATTATTTCACCGCATCGTCATGTCCATGTTCCGTGTTTCTGCTGGTCAAGCTGCTCTCTCTTCCTTCCGTCTCGAAAAGCTGCGCATTGCGCTAAAGAATAGTGTCGCAAATGTTTCCATCGTGGAGTCGCGTCACTGGTATTTCGTGGAGCTAGAAAACACAATGCCGGACAAGGTGGCGCTGCTTGATCGAATACTGGGTCTGGATGCCACAGCGGGCGAGCCGAATGATGCCGATAAATTGCAGCACCTGCTGGTCGTGCCGCGCCTGGGCACGATTTCGCCTTGGTCTACCAAGGCCACCGATATTGCGCAGCATTGCGGTTTGTCCGATGTGCAGCGCATCGAGCGCGGTGTGGCGCATTACTTGCAAACACAAAATGGCGAGGCGCTGACGCAGGAAGAGTTAAAAGGTTTGTTGCCGCTGCTGCATGACCGCATGACCGAATCCGTTCTGTTTGATTTTGACGGTGCGGCACAAAAGATTTTTCGTCGCGGTGAACCTGCGCCACTTTCCACAGTGGATATTCTGCATGGCGGTAGTGCCGCTCTGGAAACGGCCAACCGCGAGCTGGGCCTGGCTTTGTCGGCGGATGAGATTGACTATCTGCTGGAAAATTTTCAGAAACTGAATCGCAATCCAACCGATGTCGAGCTGATGATGTTCGCGCAGGCCAATTCGGAACATTGCCGCCACAAGATATTCAACGCCGATTGGGTGATAGACGACGAGCCGCAGGCAATCTCGTTGTTCGGCATGATACGCAACACGCACAAGCTGCACCCGCAAGGCACGGTGGTGGCGTATTCGGATAATTCCTCGGTGATTGAAGGCGCGCTGGTAGATCGCTTTTATCCGCGCGCCGATGGTAGCTATGCCTACAGCGAAGAGCTGACGCACACCTTGATGAAAGTGGAAACGCATAATCATCCGACTGCGATTGCGCCATTCGCCGGCGCGGCTACCGGCGCGGGTGGGGAAATACGCGATGAGGGGGCGACCGGGATTGGTTCCAAGCCCAAGGCGGGGTTGACTGGGTTTTCGGTGTCCAACCTGAACATTCCGGGGTTTGAGCAGCCGTGGGAAAAATACAGCCCTCTCCCTGCCCTCCCCCCTGGGGGGAGGGTTCTGCTCCCACCCCCCACGGGGGGGGGTTGGGGAGAGGGTACGACCTACGGAAAACCCGCCCGCATCGCCTCCGCCCTGCAAATCATGCTGGAAGGCCCCATCGGCGGCGCAGCATTCAACAACGAATTTGGCCGTCCCAATCTAGCCGGTTATTTCCGCACCTTTGAAGAAAACGTAAACGGCGAGATGCGCGGTTACCACAAGCCGATCATGCTCGCTGGCGGCGTCGGCAGCATCGCGGCGCAGCACACGCACAAACATGAGCTGCCGGTCGGCGCGCTGCTGATTCAGATCGGTGGCCCCGGCATGCTGATCGGCCTCGGTGGCGGCGCGGCATCCAGTATGGATACCGGTACCAATACTGAAAATCTGGATTTCGCTTCGGTGCAGCGCGGCAATCCGGAAATGCAGCGCCGTGCGCAGGAGGTGATAGACCGTTGCTGGCAGATGGGCGAGCTCAATCCAATATTGTCCATTCACGATGTTGGCGCGGGCGGTATTTCCAATGCGCTACCGGAATTGGTACATGGCGGCGGGCGCGGCGCGCGCTTTGAATTGCGCGCAGTGCCGAGCGAAGAGCGCGGCATGTCGCCGATGCAGATATGGAGCAATGAGGCGCAGGAACGCTACGTGCTGGCCATCAGCCCGGAAAGCATGGAAGAATTCAGCGCACTGTGTGAGCGCGAACGTTGCCCGTTTGCAGTAATCGGAAACGCCACTGCGGGCGACCAACTGACCGTGCATGATGCGGAATTTAACAACCATCCGGTAAACATGCCGTTGTCAGTGCTGCTGGGCATACCAAAGGCAGGCAATCCACTGGCCAGCAAAAACAAGCTGGCCGTGGAGTTGACACAGCCGCCAAAAATGACACGCAAGGTGACGCGCGAGGTGGTGAAGCTACCTGCATTCGATGCTGCAAAAATAAAACTCAAGGATGCCATCGCACGCGTGCTGCGCTTGCCCGCTGTGGCCGACAAAACTTTTCTGATCAGCATCGGTGACCGCACCGTCGGCGGCCTGACCGCGCGCGATCAGATGGTGGGGCCGTGGCAAGTGCCGGTGGCAGATGTGGCGGTGACGCTGATGGGTTACAACACCAATCTCGGCGAAGCCTATGCATTAGGCGAGCGCACTCCACTGGCGCTGATTAATGCGCCCGCCTCCGGGCGCATGGCCGTGGGTGAGGCCATTACCAATATCGCCGCTGCGCGCATCGCAAAAATCGGCGACATCAAATTATCCGCCAACTGGATGGCCGCCGCCGGACATCATGGCGAAGATGCGGCCTTGTTCGACACCGTGCATGCGGTTGGCATGGAGTTGTGCCCGCAACTTGGTATCAGCATTCCGGTGGGCAAGGATTCTATGAGCATGAAGACCACTTGGATCGAGCTAGATTCTCCGTCCCTTCCCCCTGGCAGGGGGAGGGTTAGGGAGGGGGTAGAGTCGCGTTTTCCCAGCAGTTTGACCCCCATACTCACCATCCCCCGGCCCGGGGGGAGGGAAGGGGTATCTATCACGATACAATAGGTGTTAAGGGTAATAAA
>JANPNS010000303.1:0-6630 GCA_031427575.1 Gallionellaceae bacterium | reverse complement strand
AGTACGCCAGAACCTGCAACCGAACCCGCCGTAAAAACGGCAACGGGTGAGACAGAGAAAAGGAGCAAATTTCGCATAGCGCCTAACGTAAAGTAGCCATCCTATTTGACGCAAAACATTGCGTCAAATAGGACTGATAATATTTTCTACCATTCACAATTCACGTCCAGTCAGTAGATTACATTTGCAGCGGGCATCCTGAAATTGGCACCACCGCGCCCCTGCGTCAGGGGTTCACCTGGTCGTCCTGTGCAACTGCCTCACCCTCAGTGGTAACGTTGCCGGCCTCCTTCGGAAACAAGTCGCGATAGGCTGCGTACGTCGAGGTAATCAGCACCGGCATCAGGATCAACCAGCCCAGCATCAGGGGCAGGGAAGCAACGATGGCGAATGGCAGCAACATCAGTCCATATACCGTCATCGGTAGGGCGTTGCGCAGAAAAGCGCGCAGGCTGATTTTCATGGCGGAGACGGGAGTCACTTTATCGAACACCACCAGCATCGGCGCGAACTGCATCGCCATCAGCAACACGAAGAACAGCGTCACGCCCAGCAACAGCGCAACACCCGCGCCCGTAACGGCTTGCATCAACACTGCCGGGTCGTCCACTTGGTTGCCCGACATCAGTATGGCCACTAGCGCCGAGCCGCCAGTAACCATCATGATGCCGAGTATCAAGAACTGGCAAATCAAATTGAGGCCGCCCAGGGTAACCAGTTGTTGCGTGTTTTGCTGAAACCCGGCGAACAAATGTGCCAGCTCCAATTCCTCGTTATGCTCCAGTGCGCGACAACCGAGCATGTAACCGGCCATCAACACTGGGAATAACAGCGTAGCCAGCAGATCACCCACTATCGGGATCATGGCGAGACCAAATATCGCAATCAGGCCGATTGCCGTCAACACCACCCACAGCACAGGACTTTTTTTGAACAACCAGAATCCTTGCCTGATCCACAACCAGCCGTTGGCGATATTTACTTGTCGTGCTTGCATGGTGAGTACCTCACAAAAAATGTTGGGTCCGCAAGTTTGCGCTGTTCAGATAATTTTTCACAATACGTTCAATACCCATTTTATTTCATCCTACCTACACTTGCAGATAAATATGCGGGCTGGAAAATATTGCATGATATATTCTCTGGCCAACCCGGAATATGGACTGTGTCAGCATGCTGAATTTGCCCCTGGATCCGACCGATGACCGTGCCAAACCGGCATTCAAGGATGCCGCTTCCTGCGCGCAATGGCTGGGGCAATTACAACTCACCAATCTGCATGCGGCACACGGCGTGCTGCGCACCCAGCTGGATGAGTTCAATCATTACCCGATGCGCGGGCTGGAGCGCTTGCGCACCCTGGAATTGCTGCGTGAATCGGTGGCACACCTGCAAACCGACTACGCCAGAAAGCTGACTGCCAGAAAGTTGCCGCTGAGTGAGGAGGAATTTACCATACTCGTTTGCATTACCGCTTTATGGCAGCTCATGGTGAGCGGTTATCAGCGCTGCTTGCAAAGCTTGCTGGCCGGTGACAAGCAGTTGCTGCCATATAGTTCTATGTTATGCCAGCGCTGCCTGTTGTACACCAGCTTGCAGATTTTCGAGTGCCTGCGCAGTGGTTACGAATTTGAGGGCAAGCTGTGGCAACAACTGCATACGCTGTATGCCTTTTGTGAGCAACAAGGGTTGCAGATGGAAGAGATCTCCCTGATGAAGGAGCTGCATTCCCTGTATGGCATTAGTCAGAAAGAGGCCTCCAAGCTCATTGATTTGGCCGACCGCCACCATAGCAATTCCGCTTCCTGCCATACAATTTATGTCAAGACCCTGCTGACCAGTCACGCCTATCCAGGAGAAATATCGCGTAGTCAGTCGCAATTACTTGATCGCTGGTTGTTGCGATGGAGTGCCACTATCCCGCTGGAACATAGCTACACCATCAGCCAAGGCGATGCCCCGCCGCTGGCGGTTGACCTGACCAGTGCGCGGGGCCTGCAAGCGGCAAGCCAGATAAGCACAGCACAGTCGCAGGCAAACGATGATGACAAGGTGCGATATTTGGCCATGGTGCCAGTGAGCAAATTGTTGCGCGTTAAAACCATTCTGTTGCAGCAGGGCCAATCACCGCAGCAATTGGAACTGGGCGATGGCTGCAATAGCGCGGATTGCGCCGAGCTTCTTGAATTCTTGCATCGGCGCTGGTGTGAAAAATTCGGTGAGCGTGTGCCCAGTCGGCGCAGCGTGGAAATAAAAGCGCGGGTGTGCTATGGTCTGGAAGACATTTATGCACATATTGCCAACAAGCCATTCCGGCTACAGACCAAAGATATCGGCACGGACAGCCTGGCGCGCAAACAGATCGCCACCTTTGGCCGTGTATTGTCTGAGGATAGTCGACAGGGTCTATCTGAATTGGGTCTTGCGCTGGAAGTCTGGCAGATGGAAGACGTGAGCATACTCGGCGCGCGCATGTTACGCGACGGCACTGCGGGTGCCCGCATAGGGCTGAGCCAGATCGTTGCGGTTCGCCCCGCCAATACGGACGCCTGCATGCTGGGCACGATAAGCTGGGTACAAGTTACACTGACCGGGCAGTTGTCCGTCGGCGTGCGCTACCTGCCCGGCGTGGCACGGGCCGTAGTGATAAGCGCCACGGGGGTCGGCCCAACAGCGTCGGGCAATTCAGCTGCGGCGCTGTTATTGCCCGCTGTGCCTGAGCTGAAAATTCCTTCCAGCCTGGTTATTCCGCACGACTGGTTTACTGCGGGGCGGGTGATTGAAATTGCCCGTCTGGATAATCAGAAACAAAAAGTCAAGATGGAGTTAAGTGTCGAGGCCGGGTTGGATTACGAGCGCATCGGCTTCACCCCGGCTTAAGCTGCGCTTGGCCGGAAATATGATACTGAAGGTGCTGCCCTTGCCTTCTTCACTGCTGATTTCCAGCTTCGCCTGATGCCGGTTGACAACATGCTTGACGATGGCCAGCCCCAGTCCGGTGCCGCCGGTCGCGCGCGAGCGGCTGTGGTCTACCCGATAAAAGCGCTCGGTCAGGCGCGGGATATGCTGCGGCGCAATACCGATACCGCTGTCCTGCATGCTGAATACCGGCTGACCATCCTGCTCCTGCCAGCGCATAACAATCTCGCCGTGGTGCGGAGTATAGCGAATAGCATTGGATATCAGGTTGCCAAAAGCACTACGCAACTCTTCGGTGTTGCCTGTCAAAGAGCAATTGCTTGCTAGTTCCAGGCGCACAGTATGTTGCCCCGCGCTTAGCGATTGCCCTTCCTGATAGAGCGCATTTAAAAGCGCAGGCACCTCCACGGTTTCTTCCTGCAGGGCATTAAGCACGTTATCCAGTGTGGACAGCGTAAGCAGATCCTTCACCAACCGTTCCATGCGCTGCGTTTGCTCGCTCATCAGTTGCAACGCCCGCCGCGCCATATCATTTTCCAGGCTGGGCATATCGCACAGCGTTTCGACAAAACCATTGACCACGGTCAGCGGGGTGCGCAGTTCATGCGATACGTTGGCGACAAAATCGCGGCGCATGGTTTCTATACGTTCAAAGCGGGTAATGTCGCGGCAGATCAGCAACTTCTTGTTTTCGCCGTAGCCAATTATCTTGATGGATAGCGTCAGACCGTCCTGGCGCGTACCGCGCAGAATTAATACCTCGCTGAAATCGCGCAGGTTGAGATAATTTACGAATTCCGGTTGGCGCGCCAGATAGGTAAGTTGCTGGCCGATATCGCGCACGCTGTCCAGGCCGAAATATTGCTCGGCAATCGGATTACACCATTCTATGTGGTCGGCATCATCCAGAATAACCACGCCCTCCGGCAGCGCCGAGGTGGCTTGCTCCATGTGTTGCAAGGCGGCAATGCGTTGTTCGCGATCTTTGCGGTGCTTGCGCACCATCCGGTTCAGCCGCGCAAATATTTCTTCCCACATTCCAGCGCCGTCGGGTACTACCTGTTCTTCTGAGTGCGCCAGCCAGTAGTCGAGCGCGGCCAGCTGGCGCAAATGAAAAAGCAGATGCACCAGCAGAAACACGCCAAAGAACAAGGCCGCAGACAGTGCCCCTGCTATCGCCCACAACAGCAGGGCAAGCAGCAGCAAGACAAACGGAAAAATCAGTGCGCGCCGCCAAAAATTAAACACCGGGATTACCTTTCAAATTCATTCTGCGCCATTATACGGTGCGCATTTATATCTGAAGATGAGTTTTTGGCAGCGGCTAGACCGTGTCATTTAGTATCACATGAAAAACGGTAGCCGCTGCCGCGCACCGTCTGAATCAAACAATCCAGCGCGGACGGTTCCAGCGCTTGGCGCAGACGGCGGATATGGACATCCACGGTGCGCTCCTCCACGAACACGTGGTCACCCCACACCAAATCCAGCAATTGCGAACGGCCATACACCCGTTCCGGGTGCGTCATGAAAAAATGCAGCAAGCGGAACTCGGTCGGCCCCAGATCAACTGCCGTGCCGTGGCCGCTGACGCGATGCGTGGCCGGTGACAATTCCAGTCCGCCCAGGGAGACCGTTTCTTCGCTCATTTGCGGCGCACGGCGGCGCAGCACGGCGCGAATGCGCGCCATCAACTCACGCGGTGAAAACGGTTTGGTGATGTAATCGTCGGCGCCGGATTCCAGCCCCATTATCTTGTCGCGTTCATCGCTGCGCGCGGTCAGCATGATGATGGGGATGTTACGTGTGCGCTGGTCGGCGCGCAGGCGGCGCGCCAGCTCTACCCCGCTGCTGCCGGGTAGCATCCAGTCGAGCAGAATCAGATCGGGTAGCGCACGGCTGATGTGTGACATGGCACTGGCCGCATCAAGTGCCTGGATTGCGCGGTAGCCACATTGCGTTACGTTGAACGCCAGCAACTCTTGTATCGCGGGCTCGTCTTCCACCAACAAAATATTCGCGGTCATTTTCTTTCACATCGCCTGTATTGAACCTAGAAAAAGCAGTTGGCCACAGAGAACACAGAGTTCACAGAGAAAAACAATGGGTTGTTGTTAATGACCCCCTCACCCATCGGGGGAACATTAAAAAAGTGTGAAACCCGCATCATCTCTGTGTTCTCTGTGTTCTCTGTGGCTTGAACTGCGGTTTTTAGGTTGAAAACAGCTCATAATTGTATGAAAGAATTATGACAACAGCGTGACAACCCCGTGCTTGTTCTAGCTACTGAATAATATGATGGCGGCGGCGCGTCAAATCGGGCAACAGCGAACCAAACAACATGCCCAGCGCGCTCATCAACAAACCGGCCAGTTGCGGCGGCCACAGCCCTTCAGCATGGAAAATTTCGAGCAGCAGCCAGGAAGAAAGACCGGCGATAATCGCGCATAACGCGCCCTGACTGTTGGCGCGTTTCCAGTATAACCCGCACACCAGCGGGATGAAAGCCACGACCAGCGTCACCTTGTAAGCGTTTCCCACCATTTCATAAATACTTGCCGTTGAATTTAATGCAAACAGGGTAACAGCAAAGGTAAAACAGACCACGACAACACGCATGGTCCGCAAAAAATGACGGTCGCTTTGGTGTCCGATGATGTCCTTGAGAATGTTCTCGGTAAAAGTGACCGAAGGCGCCAGCAGGGTAGCGCTGGCCGTGCTCATAATGGCAGAAAGTAGTGCGCCAAAGAAAACCACCTGCGCGAATACCGGCGCGTGGCTCATGATCAGCGTGGGCAGAATTCGCTGGGCGTCCTCATCAATTAACGAGGCCACCATGGCAGGGTCAATCAATACGGCTGAATAGGCGAGAAATACCGGTATAAATGCAAACACAAAATACAGGCTGCCACCGAGCAACGCGCCCCTGACTGCGGTTTTTTCATTCTTGGCCGACATCACGCGCTGAAATACATCCTGCTGCGGGATAGAACCCAGCATCATGGTAACCGCCGCGCCAACAAAAGCCAGGACATCGCGGGCTTCCAGTGGCGGCCAGAAGGTAAATTTATCAGCCTGCGCGGCGTGGTCAATCACCACGCTTACCCCGCCCGCCATACCAGACAGCAACCAGGCCAGATACAGCATACCGACCACAATAATCGTCATCTGGAAAGCATCGGTCAACGCGACCGACCACATCCCGCCGAACAAGGTGTAAACCAGCACGATGCCCGCGCCTATCACCATACCTTCCTGCTGCGAAATCGCGCCCTGCGTGACAAAAGAAAATACCAGACCCAGCGCGACAATTTGCGCCGCCACCCAGCCCAGGTAAGAGGCCACAATCGCCAGGCTGGTCAACACTTCCACCTTGCGGTTATAGCGCTGCCGATAATAGTCACCAATGGTGAGCAGGTTCATGCGGTACAGCTTGGCCGCAAAAAATAGACCGACCAGTATCAAACAGAAACTGGCGCCAAAGGGGTCTTCCACGATCCCGGCCAGACCTTCCTGAACAAAAGTTGACGAGATTCCCAGCACGGTCTCGGCGCCGAACCAGGTAGCGAACACCGTGGCGGTCACGATATATAGCGGCAAGTTCCGTCCAGCGACCACGTAATCTTTGGTATTTTTTACACGCGTAGCGGCATACAAACCGATGCCGATAGAAACCAGCAAATAGAGAATGATGAACCAGATCAGCATGAG
>JANPNS010000302.1:0-2076 GCA_031427575.1 Gallionellaceae bacterium | reverse complement strand
TATAGCCTCCTGTATTAATGATGGGTTCATCTGCTTGAACATTTTGGCACCTCTAAAAATCCAAACTCCGTCGCGATGCTGCGTTGCGCAAAAATTTTTAACGCTTACATATCAAACATATGCGGCGCGCTAAAAATTTTTGCGCGCCTTGCCTGGCTTAGGATTTTGAATTTTTAGAGGTGCCAATTTACTTACCCTTCGCTTGCATCCATCAAAATGCTTCACGGACATTGATAATCATTGCCATGCCGTTGTCTACCCAGGCAACATCGCCGCGAACGTTAAAGCGTTGACTTGGATTCAAGGCATAACGGAATCCCACGCCCACGCTGGTGATAAACCGGTTAGCACCCATATCTCCCAATCGCGGAGCAACTTGGGCGGCTTCGGCAAAGACGGTCCCAGAAAACTTTCCGTGAACTGGAACGCGATATTCCGATTGCAAAGCCACCATGTCCTTGTCTCTATAACGACCGTTTTCGATTCCACGCAAAATCAGGGTTCCATCCGGTGAAGAAAGATAGCGGAATGGAACATCACCACTTGAGAGCCGAACCGTGGCGGCCAATGCAACTACTGAATCCTTTATCCATTCTGTTTTCTGAAAATAGCGAAAATCCCAATTCTGAAGGTTGAAAGCCAAATCGCTGCCTAGCCCGGACGCGTATTTGATGTATCGGTACTTGGCTACAACGCCTCTATCGGGAGCGTTGGTGTTGTCGCGCGTGTCGTATCCACCTTCAACACCCAGCCCCTTATACGTTCCATCATTGGAGCCGGCAACACGCCCCGTCTCCAATATGCCCCCATTTTTCACTGTCACATTGTTGTTGTCATACAAACCCAATAGATCGAATACAAATGCATCATTAAATCGTCTTTCCAATGTAAGGCTGCCTCGCAAATTGGACGATTTGTATTTCTCCGCAACACGGGCGGCGTTCATTCCAACCCCATAATAATTTGCTTCCCATATGCTTCGACTCACCGTGGCGTTCAACCGATAACGCCCGGAGTCAAAGAAAATATTAGGAGATATCTGGAGTAAGTATTGGCCTTTGGTCGTCCCAAAAACCAAGGTGTCTATGGTTGATGCCTGTTTCCCGGATTCGTCTATCGGAAAAAAATAGAACAGCATGCCACCCAGCATCTGGCCGGTTTCCGGGCTGCTGGCAATAACTGGAAAGGCCGCCCAGCGTTGTTGATCAGTAGCCGCATTTGCATTTTCCGTTGATACTACGCTTTGAGTTTGATCGGCTTTTCCTGCTTGTTCCTCGGCACAAAGAGGAGATGCCAACAAAAATGACAGCATGAAACCAGGGAACATGTTGCGCAGAATAAATCGTTTCATAGTCGCCCTTCATCCGATACATAACCATCGGCAAGTTGAGTGTTTTTCAAAACCGCGCCCTGCACTTCCTGGACGCTCAAATTTTTACCTTTAACCCGTAGTGTCAGTTCTGCCGCCATGACCGAAGAAGCAAGCAATACGAACAACCCATAATCTCATTACCGGCCACCTCTAAATGTCTTGCATTCATATGGCGCGACGCACTGTGCCGAAAAGAAGATGCATCTGCGAGGTATTAGTGATGAACTGCGAAAAACGAGGGATGAGTTGCAATATCAGCGCGCGGATGACTCGATATTCCAGCAGGCAAACAGTGGATATCTGTTCGTTTCGCCTCGGCGCGTTCCAGTTTCACGCAACAACTCGCCTTGCGCTGCAACGGCGGTGTCAGCGTCGCGCTAAAATTTCTTACGCGCCTTGCCTGGCTTAGGATTTTGAATTTTTAGAGGTGCCCTTGATTTGTCACATGCGACAATCGGTATTTAGGTAAGATTGCGTCTGCGCGCCAATCAGGGTGCGCTCAGCGGTTGTTCATCATGAAAATTCACGAATATCAGGGCAAAAAAATCCTGCGCCAATTTGGTGTTCCCACGCCGCGCGGCATGGCGTGCTTCAGTGTTGGTGAGGCGGTGGAGGCGGCGCGGCAGTTGGGCGGGGCGGTGTGGGTGGTGAAGGCGCAGATACATGCTGGTGGGCGCGGCCAGGGTGGTGGGGTGAAACTGGCG
>JANPNS010000301.1:0-2139 GCA_031427575.1 Gallionellaceae bacterium | reverse complement strand
TTATTCTCGACCCCGTCAACCTGCCGCTGATCGAAAAGGCAGTGTCTGCGGGGATCAAGAGTTACATCGGCGGCAATTGCACCACCAGCATCATGATGATGGCGACCCACGGCTTGTTCAAGGCGGGGCTGGTGGAGTGGGTGTCGGCCATGACCTATCAGGCCGCCAGCGGCGCGGGCGCGGCCAACATGCGCGAATTGCTGACACAGATGGGCGAAATCCATCTCGTCGCCAAGGGATTGCTCGATGACCCGGCATCAGCAATTCTCGACATTGATCGCGAGGTGGCCGGCATTTTGCGCGACGAAAAATTTCCCACCGATAATTTCGGCGTGCCGCTGGCGGGCAGCCTGATTCCCTGGATAGACGTTGACCTCGGCAACGGCCAGAGCCGCGAGGAATGGAAAGCTATGGCGGAAACCAATAAAATCCTGGGTATTACGAACAATCCGATACCCATAGATGGTTTGTGTGTGCGCATCGGCGCGATGCGTTGCCACAGTCTGGGCTTGACCATCAAGTTGAAGCGCGACGTGCCCCTGCCCGAAGTTGAGAGACTGCTCTCGTCGGCCAATCCCTGGGCGAAGGTGATTCCCAACCGCAGAGACGAGACCGTGAGTCAATTGACACCGGCCAAGGTGACAGGCACGCTCAACGTACACGTAGGGCGGCTACGCAAACTGGCGATGGGCCCGCAGTACTTAAGCGCCTTTACAGTCGGAGACCAACTATTGTGGGGCGCGGCTGAACCCCTGCGGCGCATGCTGAGAATCGTTTTACAGCACTGATTTGTTGTGGGTTTTTATAGAAAGTCCTTGAGTTTTTCGTTGCTTGCGCGATAATGTGAGAAAGCATTTGAGGTTGCAACAATAACTACTTGATGTTATTTTAGTTTCTCAAACAATTACTGGGTTGGAGCGCGCATGATGAGTCCAGCAAAAAAGATGACATGGATGGGGAGAGGGATGCTGGCACTGGTAGCCCTGTGCTTCGTTCCTGCCTCATTTCCCGCATTGGCGGCCGGGCTGGGGAAGCTCAGCGTCAGTTCCTCACTGGGGCAGCCGCTAATCGCGGAAATCGATTTGCTTTCTCTGCAGCCGGGCGAGTTCGAGTCGTTGACCGCGCGTGTCGCGAGTCCCGAGTCCTATCGTGATGCCAAGATTGAATATGGCCCTGTGCTCAGGCTGCTGCGCTTCAGTGTCGATAAGCGTCCTAATGGACAACCTATCCTGAAGATTTCCAGCATCGCGCCGGTCAACGAACCATTCGTAGACGTTTTGGTAGAGTTGAATTGGCCCTCGGGGCGCTTGTTGCGTGAATACCCGATTTTGCTCGACCCGCCGGGTTTTGCCGATGCGCGTGTTGCCGCCCCCGCTGTTGCAAGGGTCGCGCCATCCTCGCCGTCTGACGCCACTGACAAACCGTCCACGCCGAGTTCCTCTGCTGCGGTTCTGCCCAGTACGCCTGATGGTAACGCCGCACCGTCCGACACCTATGGCCCGGTGAAAAAGGGCGACACGCTGAATAAAATTGCCACCCAGGTCAAGTCCGATAGTGTCAGCCTGGAGCAGATGCTGGTCGCCCTGTATCGCGAAAACAAAGGCGCCTTTGTCGATAACAACATGAATCGTCTCAAGGCCGGACAAATTCTTCGCGTGCCCTCGGCGTCCGACGTAGCGGGAGTGAAACAAGGCGAGGCGCAAAAGGAAATCAAAGTCCAGGTGGCAAACTGGAAGGTCTATCGCGAAAATCTCGCATCCAGCGCGGCTGCCGGCCCGGCACGTAGCGACACCCCCAATCAGACCAGCGGCAAAATTGTTACTGCCAGGCCAGATAAGCCTGCTCCTACAGCAGATTCCAAGGATGTTCTGAAACTCTCCAAAGTTGATGGTGCGCCTGGCAAGCCTGGCAGCGTCAGCGCCAAGGGCGGCGCCACGCAGGATCAAGTCAATGCGCTCAAGGAAGATGTGATTGCGCGTGAGAATGCGCTCAAGTAATTGGTGTGTTATGTGTAGCAAACCACTCAATTGATGTTTGCCAAACTGCATCAAATGGTTTACTAATAATTCTTTCTTTTTCTATAATTCTGGGGGCTTGTTGTACAGCTGATGTTTTTGGAGCACTGCAATTTTGTAATGC
>JANPNS010000300.1:0-2671 GCA_031427575.1 Gallionellaceae bacterium | reverse complement strand
AATTTCTGCATACACCTTGCCCAGCATGCCGCAATAAGTCAGCGCGATGGCCAGCACCCCCGCCGTCACGCCCAAGCCGACGATGCGCACCAGCAGCAAAGCCCATACCAGCTCCGGCACACTGCGCAGCAGTACCAGCAGCCAGCGTACCGATTGCCGTATGAGCACCGCGAAACCGCCCATGCGTCCTGTGCCGATAGCAGAAATGGACAGATGCCGCGTCACAATCAGCGTCAGTGGAATGGCGCCCAGCAACGCCAGCGTCAAACCGGCAGTGGCCATCGCCACCGTTTGCCAAGTGGCGTGCAGCAGCATGGTGAGAAATTCAGGAGAATGCGCGGGTGGGAAAAAATCGCTTAAAAAGCGCGCCGAGGCGGACAGGCTGCGCACATCAAATAATGTCCAGGGTTTGAATTCGCTGGCCAGCAGCAAGTACCACAGCACGATGAAGGCGAAGAACAAGCCTGTTACCCGGCCACGCCAGGCCGGATCGGGATGTTGATTCTTGCTGACAAAGGCTAACATGTGCGGCACTATAAACTGCGTGGGTCAAGAACCAGCGGTGGCTCGAACACACGGGTACGGCCACTGTCCTGTTCATTCTGATACAAGGCCGTCACCATGGCGTCGCTCACCTCCTCACGCTGAACATCAAACACGATGCTGCCCTCACGCAGGCCGATAATGCGAGGGAAATAAGCGCGTGCAAATTCGACATGATGCAGGCTGCATATCAAAGTCGCTTTGCGCGCCGTGGCTTCCTGCAGCAAAGTAGTCAGTGTTTGTCGAGACAGCGTCGGATCAAGCGCGGACAAGGGCTCATCCACCAGCAGCAACTCTGCCTTGGACAGCAACAAACGCGCCATGCCACAACGCTGGCGTTCGCCGCCCGAAAGCTGATCTACACGCGCATACAGCTTGTCCTGCAAGTTAAAACGCGCCAAAGCCTGGTATGCCGCTTCTGCATCAGTTGGTTTAATCAGTGACGCAATGGCTCGCCACAAACTCCATTGCGGCAAGCGCCCAGCCAATACTGCGGTGACGACTCGTTGTCGTGGCGGCAGCGGCGGAGTTTGCGGCGCCAAAAATAACCGTGCGCGCAGCGCGTGACGCTGGGCGTTGGCAATCTGCCAGGGATCGCTGCCGAATAATCTGAACTCGCCCGCATCGGGCCGCAACGCACAGGCCAACAAATGCAGCAAAGTGGTTTTTCCCGCGCCGGATGAACCAATCACTGCTACCTGCTCGCCTGCCGCAATAGAAAAATTTAACTCACGCAAAGCAAGAAGTGCAACCGCCGCAGCGGCATGATGCCGCACTGATACTCCCTGTAATTCAATCATGGCAAATCTATAGCGATCACTTCAACAAGCCGGCATTCCGTGCCGCAGCCTCTATCGCGGCGTAGTTTTCGGCCTTGGTTGGAACAAACCTTGAGGCACGTTGCAAATCGAGTATCTCCTTGCCTTGCACGTTATTTTTATCCAGCGCGAGAAAGGCAGTGGAAATTTTTTGGCGCAGTTCTGGTCCCATATCAGCACGCACCGTCCAGTTGTAATCGTAATAGCCAGGGGTAGTGAAAAACACGCGCACATGGCTAACGTCAACTTTGTTCTCTTTTACCAATTTTTCCCAAACAGAAATATTGAGCGCACCCGCGTCAACTTTACCACCAGCCACAGCCGCTACGGTTGCATCATGCGCGCCGGAAAAGGCGATGCGCTTTAGATCAGTGTCAGGATTGATTTTTGCAGCCAATAAAAAAGAACGCGGCATTAAGTGTCCAGATGTGGAAGACTCTGAGCCGAAACTGAATGTCTTTCCGCGCAGATCTTCGAGCTTGGAAATGTTTTTGTCGGAAGTAATAAAAACAGATTTGAATTTTTCATCCTCTTCCCGTTGCACCAGTGGAATAACTTGATTGTTGCTGCGTACCTTGGCTTGCACAAAAGTAAAACCGCCGAACCACACCATGTCAATTTTATTGTGGATCAACGCCTCCACCGCCGCCGCATAATCGGTAACCGGCGTGAATTCCACTTTCATGCCAAGTTTTTTCTCAAGGTATTCACCCAGTGGTTTGAACTTACGCTGCAATTCGGTCGGCGCCTCGTCCGGAATAGCCGAGACGTGCAATACCGGCTGCGCAAAACTATTGGCGGCACTGCCCCATATTGCTACGGCCAAAATAATAGCCGTCACTGCTGTGAGCAGAGCGTTGGTGGGAAAATAATTTTTACGAGCATTATTATGCATGGCGAATACTCCCGGTTACGGGCGGTTTTTGCCCGGTGAATAAACGAGACCCATGCTATCAGATTTTGCACTCTGCTTTGCAACAGCCCGCGCCAAAAACACCTCCAAGAAAATTTATTGCACTGAAGCCAAGCCGGAATTTCCAATCAACATTGTAAAATTAGCATCAGGTAGGCGAAAATAGCGGCCAGTGAACAGCACCGAGGAGTATGTTGGTGCGACTGTTGGGAAGCGTGTAGTTCCATTTTCAGATCAGATAGAAACGCCAATCATCTAGATAGTGTCGTCACGAGATATTCGCCCACAGGGCGATGCAGCGAATATGAACAGCAGCCAAGAATGACGCACTGCATTTTGCGTAGCGGGTGGCAATGCCCCGCCATCTTTTGAGATGCAGGAACGCGTTTTCCACCAA
>JANPNS010000299.1:0-3233 GCA_031427575.1 Gallionellaceae bacterium | reverse complement strand
GAATCCAAATACATCGAACAATCGTCACAGCTGCTGATGCTATCGCAACGCGTGGCTAAAGACGCGCGCGAAGCGGTGTATGGACAGGAGGGTGCATTCCCGACGTTAAAGGAATCGCGTATGTGATATGTAAGAAGTAATTTTTTGTGAGCAACGCAGTATCGCGACGGAGTTTGGATTTTTAGAGGTGCCCTTGACTGCTACTTTCACCCCATCCCGATTACCACCACACACACGGTCAGCAATCCCAATGTCAAATTCACCGCGACCAGGATGCGTATCTTGCCCAGAATTTGTCCCGCTTCCTGCCAGCGTTGATTGGCGACATGCAGGCTGAGCGGTACATAGCAGGCAAAATAGACATAACTATAAATCACCATCATCGCCAGCCCCAGTGCCAGCATAATGTGGACATAGCGCGGCACGTTCGCCATGCCGCCCGCTAGGTAGATCATGTAAAAGCCGCTGACCAGCAGCGCTGCAACCACGGCCCATACCCAGCCGAAAAAACGGCCAAACACCGCATCCCACAGGCGCAGGCGCTGCGGCGCTTCGAGCACTTCTACGGCGGACGGACGCAGCACCATATAGGCGAAAAACATGCCGCCTACCCAGATCACGACAGCCAGCAAATGGATCAGTTTGAATAAGGCCATGGTAGTTAGCCCGCTTGCGGGAGAGGGAATAAAAGTTCGCGCACTGGTCTGAAACTCCTGCGGTGATGGGCTGATACACCATGCAATCTCAATGCTGCAAGATGGGCCGCAGTCGGGTAACCCTTGTGCGCGGCAAATCCATATTGCGGGTAGCTTTCATGCAGCTGCAGCATGGCCGCATCGCGTGCCGTTTTGGCCAGAATGGATGCTGCCGAAATGGCCGCTACGCTGTTATCCCCTTGCACGATGGCCCGGCTGGGCAGGCCGGTATCCGGGCAATGCAGGCCATCCACCCAGACTTCTTGCGGGCGCACCGGCAATGCTTCGACTGCGCGACGCATGGCCAGCAGGCTGGCGCGCAAAATGTTAATTTCATCTATTTCCTCGACCGAGGCTGTGGCTATGGCCCAGGCACGGGCATATTGTTTTATTTCCAGCGCCAGATAATCGCGCCGCTTCTCACTCAGTTTTTTTGAATCGGCCAGTCCCTCTATCGGCCTGTTATCGTCCAGTATCACGGCGGCGGCATATACCGGCCCGGCCAGCGGACCGCGCCCGGCTTCGTCCACACCACAGATAATCAAGCTTGATTTCATGTGCTGACAGCCTTGTCCAGATAGGGCAGAATAGCCCGCGCTGCCATGTGTGCCGTATCCTGCTTGAGCGTGACATGCATGGCGGTGAATAATGTTTCCAGTTCTGCTACAGCTTGTTTGCTGGAAACCAGATTGAGCAGCGCTTGCGCCAGATTTTGCGGCGTGGCGTCATGTTGCAGCAGTTCCGCCACCACAAATTTCCCGGCGAGTATGTTGGGCAGGCCGACATACGGCTGGTATTGCTTGCGCTTCATCAGCCACCACGACAATGCCGACATTTTGTAGGTAATGACCATGGGACGCTTAAGCAGTGCGGCTTCCAGAGTGGCAGTACCGGATGCAACCAACACGCCGTCGGCTGCGATCATGGCATCATGCGCGTGGCCGAACAGCAGGGTAATCGGTAAGTCATGCGCCTCACAGTGGTACAGCGCCTCTTCAAAAATGGTGCGTGTTTCGCGGCTCGCCAAAGGCACCAGAAAAAGTGCATCGGGCAGCTTTTGCAAAATCAGTCGTGCGGTCTCGATGTAGGTCGCCGCCAGACTCCTTACCTCGCTCTGGCGGCTACCGGGCAGGAAAGCAAATATCGGGCGTTGTTGCGGCAGCCTCATCTGTTCGCGCATCGCCGCACGGGTGGGCACTTCCGCCAGCATGTCGGCCAGCGGATGGCCGACGTAGGTGACCGGTATGCCGGCTTTTTCATATATTGGTGCCTCAAACGGGAACAAGGTCAGCATATGCGATACGGCACGCTTGATCTTGTGTATGCGCTCGCCGCGCCATGCCCAAATCGATGGGCTGGCGTAATGCACCGTGGGAATGCCGCGCGCCTTGAGCGTCAACTCCAGGCCAAGATTGAAATCCGGCGCATCCACGCCTATGAACAGGTCAGGCGGATTAGCGCGAAAGTGCGCGCGCAGCTTGCGCCGTATGCCGACAATTTCCAGGAAATGACGCAGCACTTCGACGTAGCCGCGTACCGCGAGTTTTTCCATGGGAAACAGGATTTGCATCCCGACATTCTGCATTTTCGGCCCGCCGATGCCGACAAAATGCACGCCGGGCAGTTCGCGTTTTAATGCTTCCATCAGGTGGCTGCCAAGCAGGTCGCCCGATGCTTCTCCGGCAACAATACCGATAATTTTTACTGGTTGCGCCATAACGGGAAGTTAACGAATAATGCCGCGCTGGGAGCGGCCAATAAAATCCAGCAGAATATTCAATTCCGGATGTTGCACTGCCTGTTCACGTATGACGTCTGTTGCCTGCTCCAGCGTCAAGCCGGATTTGTACAATGTCTTGTAGGCACGCTTGATCGCCATTACCGCTGCGCCTGAAAAGCCGCGCCGCTTCAGGCCTTCGGCGTTGGTGCCGAAGGGGGCGGAGGGATTGCCGGAAACAGTGAGGTAAGGCGGGACATCCAGCTTCAGCACCGTGCCGACACCGGTCATGACGTGCGCACCGATCTTGCAGAACTGATGCACCCCGGTAAAACCGCCGAGTATGGCGTAATCATCTACCTGCACATGTCCGGCCAGTTGCGAGTTGTTGGCGAAAATGGTGTGGTTGCCGATGTGGCAATCATGCGCCACATGGACATAGGCCATGATCCAGTTGTGATTGCCCACACGCGTCACCCCGGCATCTTGCACCGTACCCAGGTTAAAGGTACAAAATTCGCGTATGGTGTTGTGATCACCAATTTCCAGCCGCGTTGGTTCACCCGCGTATTTTTTATCCTGCGGAATTTCTCCCAGCGAATTGAACTGAAAAATACGGTTGTGCTGGCCGATACGTGTACGGCCGACTATCACCACATGCGGCCCTATGGATGTTCCTTCGCCAATCTCGACATGTTCGCCAATAATGGTATAAGCGCCTACCGCTACACTATCAGCCAACCTGGCGTCAGGATGTATGAGCGCCGTGGGATGGCGCATTACAAGTTCCGCATGGTACACAGTACTTCAGCCTCAGCCAC
>JANPNS010000298.1:0-1959 GCA_031427575.1 Gallionellaceae bacterium | reverse complement strand
TTGGCAATGCGAAACAGCAGGCTGTAGCCGATCTGGCCTGCTGCGCCAGTGATGGCAACTCGGATGGGTGCTTTCAAGGCTATCTCCTGTGCTGTGGATGTTGGTGCCCCGAACACGAATCGAACGTGTGACCTACCCCTTAGGAGGGGGTCGCTCTATCCACTGAGCTACCGAGGCATGGTGTGCATTCTAGCGTAAAATGCGTTCCTGAATAATTTGATCAAAATGGAATTCTAAAAAATCGTCACAGATGAAACGCAAACTGCCACGTACCGTCGTTATTCTCGGCTTGATCAGTTTTCTTAACGATATGGCGTCGGAGATGGTCACGCCATTTATTCCCATCCTGATTGCTACAGTTCTGGGTGCCGGACCTATGGTACTGGGGCTGGTGGAAGGGGTGGCGGATGCGGTGGCGAGTTTCCTCAAGCTGTGGGCGGGTCGCCATTCCGATGTTCTCGGGGGCAAGCGCAAAGCGTTTATGGTTGCGGGCTATGGCTTGTCCAACCTGGTACGTCCGCTGATTGGCTTGGTGTCAAGTTGGGGCGGGCTGTTACTGTTGCGCAGCATGGACCGCATCGGCAAGGGCATACGCAGTGCGCCGAGGGATGCGCTACTGGCCGATGCGACGGATAAAGACATGCATGGCTATGCCTTTGGCTTTCATCGTGCGCTGGACAATGCCGGCGCGGTGGGCGGCAGCCTGCTGGCGGTGGCAGCGCTGACCTGGGCAGGCTTGACGATCAGCGAAGTCATCATGTGGTCGGCGGTGCCGGGCGTGCTGGTGCTGTTGTTGTTGATTTTTGGCGTGCGTGATTCATCGCGTGTGGAGATTAAACAGGAGAGCTTGCGTGCCCCGCTGGCATGGTCATCGTTGTCGCATTCCACGCAGCGCTATTTACTGATATTGGTGCTGTTCACTTTTGCGCGCGCCTCGGAGAGTTTTATTCTGTTGCGCGGCAACGAGATGGGCATGAGCATGGTGCAGATATTGCTGCTGTGGGCGACGTTGAGCATCACCAAGGCGGCAACATCAACTTATGGTGGGCGCATGGCGGACGCGTTCGGGCTGGATCGTCTCACCATGCTTGGGTGGTTGGGCTATGGCCTGAGTTTTTTCGCTTTCAGTCAGGTGAGTCAAATAGGCTTGCTGTGGGTCAGCGTGATCGGCTACGGGCTGGTGACCGGCTTAAGCGAAGGTTCCGAGCGCGCCTTGATTAGCGTGCATGCCAACGAACATGAGCGCGGCACTGCCTTCGGCTGGTATCATCTCGCCGTTGGGTTGAGCGCTATTCCCGCCGGTGTGCTGTTTGGCACGCTATGGCATTACTGGGGAGCGGGTGCGGCTTTTTTGTTTGCCGGCAGTCTCGCGTTGGTCTGTGTGTTATTGCTGTTACGCGGTGGCTTCGTCAGCAACAAGATAAAAGGAGAGTGACATGAAATGGTTAATATTGTTGGGTCTATTGGCTGCGTTTGGGTGGTTTGTAGCAGGCCAGGTGGCGCGTGCGGGCGAAGTGCCGCAAGTTGGAGAAGCCGCGCCGGATTTTAACCTGCCCGATCAGAACGGGCAGATGCGCACGCTGAAGGAATTTTCGGGCAAGTGGCTGGTGCTGTATTTTTATCCCAAGAACGATACGCCGGGCTGCACGCAGGAGGCGTGCGCGTTTCGCGATGACCTGCATCAAATAAGCGATCTGGGCGCACAAGTGGTGGGCGTGAGCGTGGACGACAGCGACAGCCATGCGGCATTCGCCAAAAAATATCATCTGCCGTTCCCGTTGCTGGCAGACAGCAAAGGCGCGGTCGCTGCCAGTTACGGCGCGCTGATGAATCTGGGTTTTATGAAATTCGCGCGCCGCTACACTTTTCTGATCGACCCGCAGGGTAATATCGGGAAAGTGTATTTGAGCGTGGAAACCTCGCGTCACTCAAAAGAAATCATCGAGGATTTACAAAAAT
>JANPNS010000297.1:0-5703 GCA_031427575.1 Gallionellaceae bacterium | reverse complement strand
GGCATTGGAGTTACCGGGTCGCGCGTTTGACGGTGCGAGTCTTGGTTTTTACTGGGGTTTTTACTGGGGATTTGAAGTCGGTGCGAATGATGGGTTTGAGGCGTTTGGCAGGTTTACCTTGGGTGCGAGCCAGTATGTATCCCTGCACTTCTTCCATCGCGTACAGCGCGCCACCTGCGTCCACCTCAGCGGCAGAGGCGATGGCGTCATTGATGAATGATTGCCGCATTTCAGCTAGGCGGGCTTGAGCTTCCAGCGCTTCAACCATGAAGGCGTGTGCAGACTTGCCGCTTGCTTGTGCCGCAGAGGCAATGCGCGCTTTCAGTTCTTCCGGTAGTTTTAATGTGGTGGTGGCTGCCATGATGGTCTCCTTGTGAAAGTGACACTAAAGTAACACCTCGATGCGGGTTCGTCAATTGGCGGTGCGGGGTGGGTTAATTCAGGTTGCCCATCCTTGGGGGGGGCGTGATAAATCGCGCCCCTACGACTATATATTGGAAAATGGATGACAGATGGGTGCGGGTATAATGCGCGCCTTTGTTGTAGCTGTTTGGGTGCGCGAGGTTCGACAGGCTCACCCCGAACGGCTTGGTGAATATTTGCTGAGGAGTTCTCTTGTTCAAGTTCATAGGCGTCATTGCGGGTTATTACTTTTTCGGATTCTTCGGTGCATTGCTTGGGTTTTTCATCGGGTCTTATTTCGATCGCATGAAGGCGTATGGCGCGGGCGGCGTTAACCCGTTGACCAATGCGATGCGGCAAGCTGTGTTTCTGGAGTCTGTATTCATCATGATGGGAAAGCTGGCCAAAGCGGATGGTCAGGTTTCTCAAGATGAGATTACTCATGTTGAGCAGTTCATGCAAAAGCTGGGGATGACCACAGACCATCGTGTGCAGGCGATAGCATTGTTCAAGCTGGGAGCCGATCCTGCATTTGATGTTGAGCCGACCTTGAAAAAATTCCTGGCCGTTTGCGGTCACACCAAAGATTTAAAGCAGATGTTGCTGGTTTATCTGATCGTAACGGCGCTGGCGGACGGGCATTTCCATCCGGCTGAAGAAGCGGCGCTGGGCAACATCGCAAGCCGCCTTGGTTATGACCAGGCCGCGTTCAAGCACTTGATGGACATGGTGCTGAATCAATCCCACTTCGGCGGAGGCCAGGTCAACTCTGCCGCGGCGCTGGATGATGCTTATAAAGCGTTGGGCGTGAGCAAAGACAGCAGCGATCAGGAAATCAAGCGCGCCTACCGTAAATTAATGAGCCAATACCACCCGGATAAATTAATCGGACAAGGCATGCCGGAGGACATGATCGCGATGGCGACAGAGCAGGCCAAAGAAATCCAGCTGGCGCATGACCTGATCAAGAAGAGCAGAAATATTTGAGCGCTTGCAGGTGGGAGAATCCTCTGCGTACCCTACACCATATATGCGTTATAGGCAGGGTGATGTGAGAGGATCTGAAGTGGTGGACAATATAAAGGCCACCAGTGGTCGCCTTTAGGGCACCTCTAAAAATCCAAACTCCGTCGCGATACTGCGTTGCTCACAAAAAATTACTCCTTACATATCATACATATGCGGCGTCGCAATTTTTTGCTCGCGCCTTGTCTCACTTAGGATTTTGAATTTTTAGAGGTGCCCTTTATATTCAGCTTAAAGGGCGCCCTAAAGCTTCTTATTCCATTTTCAATTTAATAAGCTCATAATTATATCCCCTCTCCCCAGCCCTCTCCCGCCCTGCGGGAGAGGGAGTTTTGTGGCACTATTAAATTGAAAATGGAATTACTCAACCTTTGCTGCCTTACGTAACTCTTCCACAGCTTTCATTGCCTCCTGCTGCTGCATACGTTGCGTCAGGTTCGATTTCACTTCCGGGAACTCTGGGAAATTAAAAGTACGCACGTCGTCCAGTTTGATGATGTGCCAGCCAAAATCAGATTTTACGGGTGCGCTTACTTCCCCCTTTTTCAAGCTTACCATGGCATCGGCAAATGGCGGAACGTAACTACTAGGCATGCTCCAGTCGAGTTCCCCGCCTTTACCCTTTGAACCCTGATCCAGGGAATGTTTGTCGGCCAGCTTGTTGAACTTGCCGCCCTTTTTCAGTTGCGCAGCAATGGATTTAGCCTCGGCTTCTTCTTTCACCAAAATGTGGCGCGCCTTGTATTCTTTGCTGCCGGTAGCCAGTTTCAGGGTCTCATATTCCTGCTTGAGCGCGTCTTCGCTGATTGGGTGATTTTTGAAGTAGTCCTGCATGTAAGCGCCAATAAGCACGGACTGTCTGGACAGCTCCAGCTGGTTCTTAATCTCGTCTTGCTTGTCGAATCCTTTTTTTACCGCTTCTTGCGACATGAGTTCGACGCTGATCAATTCTTCGCGGATGTCTTTGCGCAGCTCGGGGCTATCCATGCGACCCTGCGAGGCGGCAGATTTGACACGCATTTCCAGTCGCGCTTGCGGGATGGCGACGCCGTTTACTACTGCAACGGGTTTTTCTTCTGCATAAACCTGGCCAGCGGCAAGTGCCGAGAACAAAGCAAGAGCAGCAAGTTTAAATGGTTTCAACATGGTTCAGTCCTCGTTATAAATTAAAGTTAGGAATTAAAGTTGTTCGGGTGTACAGGCTGTAATGTTCAAAGCATGTATATCGTGTTTCATCATCTCTCCCAGCGCGGAATATATCATACGGTGCCGTACCAAGGTAGGCTTGTCGGCGAATTGTGCCGACACGATTGTGAGTTGGTAATGCCCTCCCCCGTCGCGCGCGCCTGCGTGCCCCGCATGTTTGCTGCTATCGTCGGTAATCTCGATTTGCGTGGGTTGCAACACAGCTAGCAGGGCATGCATTTTGTCTATTCTGCTCATGTCGGGAATGTTTTCCTGAACGGCTTGACCACGACTTGCGCATACACCCCTGCCGCCATATAGGGATCGGCCTGCGTCCATGCTTCGGCCTCTGCCAGCGTGGAAAACTGGGCTACAATCAAACTTCCGGAAAAGCCCGCTGCCGCAGGATCAACTGCATCCACAGCGGGGAATGGCCCGGCCAGTATCAGTCGGCCTTGTTCCTGCAAGGCTTGCAGCCGTGCTACGTGCGCAGGCCGCGCTGCCAAGCGCCTTTCCAGACTGTCAGCTACGTCCTGGCCAAAGATGGCGTATAACACTTAGCAATCCTCCATAAAACCGCTATTCCCGGTATTCAATATGCATCTGCTTGCCCATTCCGGTCTTTCCTCGAAGGGGAAAGTGCAATTGCTTCCTCTCCCGCAGGAATTAACAGTTGTTTTTCTCGTTTGCTTGGCTCCGCCCCCTCGCTTCGCTCTCCCCGCCTGCGGGATAACCAGCGACTTGGCTGGCGTTGTTTGCCAGCTTAGTCGAATGGCTAGTAGTTCCATCAGAGGATTGTAGTTCCATCAGAGGATTGAGGAGGGGGCAAGCATCAGTTTTTCTCCTTGTCTTCATCCATGTATTTTGCCAAGGCCATGGCTTGCAGCACCACAAACACCAGCATCATGCCGGTGGCGCCAAACAGCTTGAAATTAACCCATGTATCGGTGGAGAAGTTAAACGCGACATACAGATTGACCACGCCCAGCACGGCAAAAACAGGCTCCAGCTCAGGTTGACGCGATTCCACACTTTGGTGGGCAGCGAGAGCTTTCCCTGCAGCAATTTACGCAGCAGATTTTTTTTGAATATCAGATTGGAAAGCAGCAGCGTGGCGGCGAATATCCAATACAGGACGGTAGGTTTCCATTTGATAAAGTTATCGTCATGCAGCAGCAGCGTCGCGCCACCGAGCACGGCGATAATGGCGAAGCTCACCCACAACATGGTATCCACCTTGCCGTGGTGCCACTTTACCCACGCGATCTGAGCCATGGTCGCGACAATTGCCGCAGCAGTGGCCAACAAAACCGGTAATTGCTTGGGATCGACCAGATAACCGACGGCAGTTGCCAGTGACTGAGCCCAATCCGGATTATTTCCGGCAAGCTTGAATACGACAAAAAACAGAATGACGGGGAATAGATCGAACAGCGTTTTTTTCATGGTGGCGAATTATGCGGATAATATTATCTGCTGTCTATCGGCGGTCGAGTACCAGTTCGCAGGCTGGGTGCCAATCCCAGTTCTGGTCATGCCAATACACAATAAATTGTATTGGTGCGGATGTGCTGGGGTTTGTACCGCAGCACTACGCGGCTATTTTCTGTCGAGCACCAGCGCGGCGGAGTTGATGCAGTAGCGCAGTCCGGTGGGTTCGGGTCCGTCTTCGAACACATGGCCAAGATGCGCATCGCAACGGCTGCACAGGACTTCGGTACGTTCCATGCCTTGGGCGTGATCTATGCGTGCAGCCACGCTGTCAGGTTGATGCGGTTGCCAGAAGCTGGGCCAGCCGCTGCCTGAATCATATTTCACGATGGAATCGAACAAGGCGTTGCCGCAGCACACACAATGATACAAACCGCTGTCGTGACAATCCCAGTAGGCACCGGTAAAAGGCGGTTCGGTGCCGCACTGACGGCACACTTGATATTGTTCGGGAGTAAGTTCTTCGCGCCAGGCGGTGTCAGTCTTTTTTAGCTTGTCCATTTTTTATTTGCTCACCATAAGGGCGCGATAAATCACGCCCCTACAGTATTTCCCCGGCATGATCGGCCAGGCGCGAGCGCTCACCGCGTTGCAGGGTGACATGCCCGCTGTGCTGCCAGCCCTTGAAACGATCCACGACATAGGTCAAACCGGAGCTACCCTCGGTGAGATAGGGCGTGTCGATTTGTGCGATATTGCCCATGCATACTACTTTGGTGCCGGGACCAGCGCGCGTAATCAGCGTTTTCATTTGTTTGGGGGTGAGATTCTGCGCCTCATCAATGATCAAATATTTATTCAGGAAGGTGCGCCCGCGCATGAAATTGAGCGACTTGATCTTGATGCGTGAACGGATCAGATCGCGCGTGGCGGCACGCCCCCATTCGCCGCCTTCGTCGTCAGAGGTGTTGAGCACATCCAGGTTGTCGTCCAGAGCGCCCATCCACGGGGACATCTTTTCTTCCTCGGTGCCGGGTAAAAAACCGATGTCCTCGCCTACCGGCACGGTAACTCGGGTCATGATAATTTCCGAATACAATTTATGCTCCAGCGTCTGCATCAAGCCTGCGGCCAACGTCAGCAGCGTCTTGCCGGTGCCGGCCTGGCCGAGCAAAGTGACGAAATCAATGTCCGGATTCATCAGCAGGTTAAGTACGAAACTCTGCTCGCGATTCCTTGCGGTAATGCCCCAGATAGCATTTTTTTGGTGGGTATAGTCAGTCAGCGTGCGCAGCATAGCGGTGTTGCCGCTTTGTTCCGTGACTACTGCATAAAAAGGGTTGTCGCCGTTTTCCTGATAGACAAACTGGTTCACCAGCAGATCGCGGCATAGCGGCCCCTGAATGTCGTAAAAGGTATGTTCACCTTGTGGCCCGGACTTCATATCCTTGCCGTGCTTGTCCCAGAAATCCTGCGGCAGTTGCAACACGCCGGTGTAGAGCAGGTCGGTATCTTCCAGCACCTTGTCATTAAAATAATCCTGCGCATCCAGACCCAGCGCACGCGCTCAGTCAGGCTGGCATGCAGCCCAAACATCCCACCTAAAAAGCCGGCGGTTTTAGAATTTGATTGGATGGATCGAATAAAACGAATATTTTC
>JANPNS010000296.1:0-2170 GCA_031427575.1 Gallionellaceae bacterium | reverse complement strand
ATGAAATCTGGATTTTTAGAGGTGCCCATAAGCAATGACAGCCATACTGGACGTGGCCAACCTAGGTCACCGCTACAAAGAAAAACAAGTTCTCGACGGGGTGTCGTTTTCGCTGGAACCGGGCGAAATAGGCTGCATCCTCGGCCCCTCCGGCTGCGGCAAAACCACCGCGCTGCGTCTGATCGCCGGGTTCGAGACCCCCGCCACCGGCACCATCCGCCTGCTGGGCAAAACGCTGAGCGAACCCGGTTATGCCCTACCACCCGACCGGCGCGGCGTGGCCATGGTGTTCCAGGATTACGCCCTGTTTCCACATCTGACGGTGGACAAAAACATCGGCTTTGGGCTGTCTCGCCTGCCGCGTGCCAAGCGCGAAGCGCGTGTCGCACAGATGATGGAACTGGTGGGGCTGACCGCGCGCGGCGCGGCCTACCCGCACGAGCTGTCGGGCGGCCAGCAGCAGCGCGTGGCGCTGGCGCGCGCACTGGCGCCAGGTTCGGGGCTATTGCTGCTGGATGAGCCATTTTCCAATCTGGACATCGGCCTGCGCGAAAAACTGGCGCTGGAAGTGCGCGAGATTCTGAAACACGAAAACATTACGGCACTGATGGTGACGCACGATCAACACGAAGCCTTTGCCATGGCCGACTGGATCGGGGTGATGGCGGATGGCCGCATCCAGCAATGGGATACGCCCTACAACCTGTACCACCAGCCCGTCAACCGCTTCGTTGCCGACTTCGTCGGATATGGTGTGCTGGTCACCGGCAAGGTCATTAACGACTATCAGGTGGAAATCGAACTCGGCATACTGAACAGCCATATACCAGTCAAGTGCGACGCCGACGGTCACGAGGAGGAGCGCGTGCACGAGTGTCATGTTGATGTGCTGCTGCGGCCCGACGACATCATCCACGACGACGATAGCCCTCTGCTCGTCGAAGTCGAGAACAAGGCCTTTCGCGGCGCCGAATTCCTCTACACGCTCAAACTGCCGAGCGGCCAGCGCGCGCTGTCGCTGGTGCCCTCGCACCACAACCACGCCATCGGCGAAAAGATCGGCATCAGGCTGGCGGTCGACCACGTGGTGGCGTTCCGCCGCGACTGATTCCGTTTCCAATCTGGAAATGACCTTTTGCTGGGAGCGGCTTGGGGGTTGCTTCCACACAATGGTTCTTGCGTGCTTATCCGGTTGATTCCCGAAACAACCCCCACCGTAGGAGCCCGATTTATACCAAAGGCAGGCAATTCACTATCCGGCAAGCCGGATGCGTTGTGACACTCGGGCGATCATCCACGACCATCGCGCAACACCCTAAAGGGTGTAAGAACCTCTTCGAGGTAAATTGCGCTCCTACAACGGCATTTCGCCAGTGGGATTATCTGGGTTAAAGGGCACCTCTAAAAATCCAAACTCCGTCGCGATACTGCGTTACTCAAGTAAGGGCACGGCGCGCCGTGCCCTTATCAAACATATGCGGCGCGCTAAAATTTTTAGTTCCGGCCAACCTGAAGGTTGCCCTATAGGTGTAGGCATCCTTGGATTTAGGTTTACTCCGTTGCAATGTTGTACATCTCTTAGCACAACTATCACAGGGTAAAGTCAGGCTCTGGAAATTTATCCGCGTGTATTCGACTGCATCTCAAACCGCGCCAAATCCACCACCGACTGCGGTTTCCAGCCGGGCTGGCGGTGTTCCGCGATCACGTTGGTGAAAATGCCGCCGCGCACGTAGAACTTGGCAGTGAGGCGCATGAAGCGCGGCTGGATGGCGGCGACCAGATCGTCCAGGATGCGATTGGTCACGTCCTCGTGAAAATGGCCTTCATTGCGGAACGACCAGATGTAAAGCTTGAGGCTTTTCAGCTCCACGCACTTTGCATCGGCGATGTAATCGAGAAACAGGGTAGCGAAATCAGGCTGTCCGGTCTTGGGACATAAACAGGTGAACTCGGGAATTTCCATGTGAATGTGGTAATCCCGCCCGGGATTGGGGTTGGGGAAAGTTTCCAGGTTTTTAGTGGCTGACGGTGTCATTTTGAAATGTGCTGCGTGTCGGTTAGAATGCGTTGCATTATAACGTCAGCCTGATTGAAATTGCGTCTTTCCCACATCAAACTTGCCGGTTTCAAATCTTTCGTTGATCCCACCCACATCGCCCTGCCCGGG
>JANPNS010000295.1:0-12999 GCA_031427575.1 Gallionellaceae bacterium | reverse complement strand
ACATATCACACATATGCGGCGTCGCAATTTTTTGCTCGCGCCTTGTCTCGCTTAGGATTTTGAATTTTTAGAGGCGCCCTGTTCTGACACGCCATGCGAACACCTCGCAACAACCAAGCGAACTGACTTAACATGCCGGATATTATTGTTGTTGCGCTATACAAATTTGCCAGGCTCCCTGACTATGTGGAGATGCAAAGCGGCTTGCTGCGTTTTTGTCTTGCCCAAGGACTCAATGGCACCATTTTGCTTGCTGCAGAAGGTATAAATGGTACGGTCGCCGGATCACGGGCAGGTATCGATGCCTTGCTCCTGTTCTTGCGGGCAGATGCGCGATTGGCCGATATCGAACACAAAGAATCCTGCGCCATTGAAATGCCTTTTGACCGGATGAAAGTCCGCCTCAAAAAAGAGATCGTCACGCTGGGAGTGCCGGGCATAGACCCGAACCAAGAGGCAGGCACTTATGTACCCGCAGCACAGTGGAATGCGCTGATTTCCGATCCTGATGTCGTGCTGATCGATACCAGGAATAGTTATGAATACGACATTGGGACTTTTCGTGGCGCGGTTAACCCCAGCACCACCACCTTCCGTCAATTTCCCGCATTCGTTCGAAAAAATCTTGATCCCGCCAAGCATAAAAAAATAGCCATGTTTTGCACCGGCGGGATCCGCTGTGAAAAAGCCAGCGCTTTCATGATCGGGCAGGGCTTCAAGGAGGTCTACCACTTGCAGGGCGGCATCCTCAAGTATCTGGAAAAAATTCCTGCGGAAGAGAGTATGTGGGAGGGCGAATGTTTCGTATTCGACCAGCGAATTTCAGTCGGCACAGGCTTGCAAGCAGGGACACACGATCAGTGTTATGGTTGCCGTCATCCTGTTTCACCTGCTGACAAGGACTCGCCCAAATACCAGCCTGGCGTATCCTGCCCGCACTGCTTCGATACCCTGCCCGATAAAACACGGGCCCGCGTTACTGAGCGGCAAAAGCAAAACGAATTGGCGCTGAAAAGAGGCCAAGCGCACATTGGGGTCACCCAGAAAAAACAAACCACAGCGCAACATGAGGATTGAAGCTAGCTATAAATAGCCAGCATGCAGACAAGGCGGCAGAATTATGGGCGCATTGTCATTGGCTTCACGCCGACATATACTCACTGCACTATGGTTACCCCCGCCCCCATCGAAAAACCTTCGCCATTTCGCCATATGGCGGATATCGAGCTGCGCTTGAGGATAATTTTTTCCAGCCTTGCCACAGCCCAGCTAGCTGACTTACCAGGGCGAATCATAAAAATTTGCAGCGATCTGCAAAACGTGTGCGAGATGGATGTGGATGCGGCGCTGGGGATGCTGCTGCTGGGTGACGAAATCCGCTACACCATTACGCACCCGCTGCATGTGGCAATTCTGTGCGAATTAATTGCAAAAAAGAAAGGTATTGCTGCTGAGCCCAGGCTGTCTATTCTTGCCGCCGCATTAACCAGCAACATTGCCATGATCGAGTTGCAGGACACACTACAGAAACAGCAGGCGCCTCTTACTCCCAATCAATCAGAGATGATACGCCTGCACCCCAAGCAGGCAGCCGATATGCTGAGTGAAGCCGGGGTACAGGACGAAGTGTGGATTAACACCGTACTTAACCACCATGAGCGACTGGATGGCAAGGGTTACCCCAGATCGCTGAGTGGCAACGATATATCAGTTGCTGTACGCATACTGTCGCTGGCAGACATTTACTGCGCAATGATCTCGCCGCGCAACTATCGCGCAGCAAAAACGTCTCATGATTCGCTGCGCGAGATTTTTCTCAAACGCGGCACCCAAATGGATGAGTCTTTGCCGCAGCTGTTTATCAAGGAACTGGGCGTGCTTCCACCCGGCACTTTTGTCAAACTGCACAACGGCGAAACCGCTGTCGTGGTCAGGCGCGGCGCAAATGCCATGACGCCGCAGGTGCAAAGCGTAGTCAGCGCGAAAGGCATGCCCCTGCCAGTGCCACAGTTACGCGATAGTGGCCAGGATATTTATTCGATACGTGAGATGACGCCGCCCAGCAAAGGCTTCGTTATCAATCGTCAACTCCTTTGGGGCTATAAAGAATAAGGAGGCAACTTCGAACTCGCTCCGTTCCATGTCCGGCATGAATGTCTACCCCTCCAGATAAAGAGTGAGGTAGGGCGTCTCTAAAAATTCAAAACCCTAAGCCAGGCAAGGCGCGAAAGAAATGTTAGCGCGCCGCACATGTTTGACCCTTCGACTGAGCTCAGGACAGGAATGTAAGCGTTAAAATTTCTTGAACAACGCAGCATCGCGACGGAGTTTGGATTTTTAGAGGTGCCCAGTAATAAAAAGTGGTTTCACAAGCTATGCAAACCCCGTCAATCTTACTATCTGGTGCAGTGACATATCCTTTGCCGTTTCCAAATAACAGGTAAGCATGGCCAAAGCGAAAACAATATATAGCTGCACCGAATGCGGTGGCCAGGTGCCGAAGTGGCAAGGGCAGTGCCCGCATTGCACGGCTTGGAACACGCTGGTGGAAAGCGTGGCCGAAACATTGCCCAGCGGCAAAAACCGTTACAGCGCCCTGACCTCAACGGGTAAAGTGCAGACGCTGGCCGAGGGGGGGGCGGAGGAAGTGCCGCGCACGCCCACCGGCATCGTCGAGTTCGACCGCGTGCTGGGCGGCGGGCTGGTGAACGGTGGCGTGGTGCTGATCGGCGGCGATCCCGGCATCGGCAAATCCACGCTGTTGTTGCAGACCCTGGCGCATCTTTCCAGCCACAAAAAAGTGCTGTATGTCAGCGGCGAGGAATCGGCGCAACAGATAGCGCTGCGCGCCAAGCGGCTGGCATTGGACGCACGCGGCATGCATTTGCTGGCGGAAATTCAACTGGAGAAAATTCAGGCGATCATCGCCCAGGAAAAACCTGACGTGGTGGTAATTGATTCCATCCAGACTGTATATTCTGAGCAACTGACTTCTGCGCCTGGCTCGGTGGCGCAAGTGCGCGAATGCGCGGCGCAGCTCACGCGCGTGGCCAAGAGCAGCGATGTCACCATGATCCTGGTCGGCCACGTCACCAAGGAAGGCGCGCTGGCCGGGCCGCGCGTGCTGGAACATATCGTGGACACCGTGCTGTATTTCGAGGGCGACACCCATTCCAGCTTTCGTTTGATCCGTGCCTTCAAGAATCGCTTCGGTGCGGTGAATGAACTGGGCGTATTCGCCATGACCGAAAAAGGTCTGCGCGAAGTGAGCAACCCGTCCGCGCTGTTCCTGTCGCAACATGGCGCACAAGTGGCTGGTTCGTGCGTGATGGTGACACAGGAAGGAACACGCCCCTTGCTGGTGGAAATTCAAGCCTTGCTGGATAAAGCCCACGCCCCCAACCCGCGCCGTTTATCATTAGGCCTGGAACAAAACCGCCTGGCCATGTTGCTGGCCGTGTTGCACCGCCATGCGGGCATAGCCTGTTTCGATCAGGATGTGTTCATCAATGCCGTCGGCGGCGTAAAAATTACCGAGCCGGGCGCTGACCTGGCGGTGTTGCTGGCTATTGTTTCATCGCTGCGCAACAAGCCGCTGCCGGAAAAAATGGTGGTGTTCGGTGAAGTCGGTCTGGCTGGCGAAGTGCGTCCGGTGCAGCGGGGGCAGGAACGCCTGCGTGAAGCAGCCAAGCTGGGCTTTACCCACGCCATCATTCCCAAGGCCAATGCGCCCAAACAAAAGATCGCGGGTATGGAAATCATCGCGGTGGAGCGGGTGGAGGATGCGGTGGCGAAGATGCGTTAGTGCCAATGCGCTTTGGCAAAATTTTTTAGTCATTGTCTGTATCGCGTATTGGCGCTACAGTTCGACACACAGGGTTACCAATGGAGGGATCGGCAATGATGATTTTGACTTTGCTTGTGTTGCTGACGGCGATAATGTTGTTGGCTTTCTTCCGCGCTTCGATATGGAGCTGGCTGGTGGCGATGATAGTCGTCGTCCCCGTCATCGCCATCCAAAGCCAGCTTTCCGCTGATATATTTCAAGTCGTCATCATCCTGCTGGCGGTAATTACTGCGGGACTGGGCATCCCCGTGCTGCGCCGTTTATTGGTGAGCAGCTTCATCCTCAAGGTTTTTCGCAACATCCTGCCCCAGGTTTCTCAAACCGAACAGGAGGCGTTGGACGCCGGCACGGTGTGGTGGGACGGCGATCTGTTCAGCGGACGACCTGATTGGCAAAAGCTGCTGAGCTTCCCCAAACCAACACTGAGTGCAGCCGAGCAAGCCTTTCTCGATAACGAAACCGAACAATTGTGCGCCATGCTGGACGACTGGGACATTACCCACGTGCGTCAGGATTTGCCGCCGCAAGTGTGGCAATTCATCAAGGACAAGGGTTTCTTCGGCATGATTATTCCCAAGGAATATGGCGGGCTGCAGTTCTCCGCGCTGGCGCATTCTGCCGTGGTGGCCAAGATAGCCTCGCGCAGTGCGACCGCTGCGGTGACGGTGATGGTGCCGAATTCACTGGGCCCGGCAGAGCTGCTGATGCAGTATGGAACAGCGGCGCAGAAGGAAAAATATCTGCGCCGCTTGGCGCAGGGCAAGGAAGTGCCGTGCTTTGCCCTGACCGGGCCATTCGCCGGTTCCGATGCCGGGGCGATTCCCGATGTCGGCATAGTCTGTCACGCCAACTTCAACGGGCAGGAAAATGTGCTGGGCGTGCGCGTGACTTGGGAGAAACGCTACATCACGCTCGCGCCGGTGGCCACGCTGCTCGGCCTGGCTTTTAAATTATACGATCCGGACAGATTGATCGGCGCGGAATCGGCGCGCGGCATTACCCTGGCACTGATACCCACCGACACGCCCGGGGTGCAGGTCGGACGTCGCCACTTTCCACTCAACTCGGCGTTCCAGAACGGCCCGACGCAGGGCAAGGATGTGTTCATCCCGATGGAGTACATCATCGGCGGCATGGAAAAAATCGGCCAAGGCTGGCGCATGCTGATGGAATGTTTGGCGGCGGGGCGTTCCATTTCGCTGCCGGCCAGCGCCACCGGCGGGGCGAAACTGGCGGCGCGCACTTGCGGCGCATATGGCCGCGTGCGCAAACAATTCAGGTTGCCTATTGGTAAATTTGAAGGCGTGGAAGAGGCCATGGCGCGCATAGGCGGCAACGTCTACATGATGGATGCGGCGCGATTGATGACCACGGTGGCGCTGGATATGGGCGAGAAGCCATCGGTCATTTCCGCCATTGTCAAATATCATTGCACCGAACGCGCACGTGCGGTGGTCAATGATGCGATGGACGTGCATGGCGGCAAGGGGATATGCATGGGCCCCGCCAACTACCTGGCACGCGGCTACCAGCAGATTCCCATCGGCAGTACGGTGGAAGGCGCAAAGAGTTTGACGCGCAGCATGATTATTTTCGGTCAGGGCGCGATCCGTTCCCATCCCTACGTGCTCAGGGAAATTCAGGCAGCAAATGACCCCGATGCAAAGCGTGCGGTGCTCAATTTTGATAGTGCCCTGTTTGGTCACATCAGCTTCAGCCTGAGCAATGCAGTACGCGCTCTGCTATTCGGTTTAACCGGCGGGCGCGGCATTGCGGTGCCAGAGGGCGTGGACACGCAGCGTTATTACCAACAACTCACGCGCTATTCCGCCGCCTTCGCACTGGCGGCAGACGTGGCCATGCTGGTGCTGGGTGGCAACCTCAAACGGCGCGAAAAAATTTCCGCGAGGCTGGGTGATGTGTTGAGCCAACTGTATCTGTGCTCGGCCGCACTCAAACGATTTGAAGATGAGGGTCGCCCAACCAGCGACCTGCCACTGCTGCATTGGTCACTGCAGGATGCGCTGCACAGGATACAAGTGGCGCTCGACGGCGTGTTGCAAAATTTCCCCAGCCGCTTCGCTGCGCTGATATTGCGCGTGTTGATTTTCCCTGTTGGCCGTTGCCTTGCTCCTCCTACTGACGAGCTGGGACATCAAGTGTCCGCCCTGTTAATGCAGCCCGGCGCTGCGCGTGATCGCCTGACGGCCGGTATGTATCTACCCACCGTGCATGGCAAGAAAGAAACCCACCATGCCCGTTCCCCTCTCCTCAATCCTCTCCCGCCTGCGGGAGAGGAGGCAAACGAATCGCTACGCGAATTTTACGATTACGACGAAAATGATGCAGTCGGCGCGCTGGAAGCCGCCCTGCTCAGCACCTTGCAGTGCGAACCATTACAGGCCAAAGTGGATGCGGCACGCGAGCCTGTCCTGAGATCAGTCGAAGGAGCCGGGAAACTTAAATCGCTGGACGAGCTGGCAAGCATCGCCGAAGCGCGTGACCGAGGAGTCATCAACGCAGAACAAGCCCTGTTGCTGCAACGCGACTATGCCTTGCGGCGCAAGGTTATTATGGTGGATGATTTTGCGCCGGGGGAGTTAAGGAGTGCGGGCGCGTCCTGAAGAATGAGCAAGCTGCACGCCAAAACAATATTCATCACCGGTGCCAGTCGCGGCATTGGACGCGAGATTGCGCTGCGTTGTGCGCGGGACGGAGCGCATGTGGTCATCACCGGAAAAACAGTGGAAGCGCATGCCAGGCTGCCCGGCACCATCCACAGTGTGGCGGCAGAGGTGGAACAGGTGGGCGGTAAGGCGCTGGCCATCCAGCTGGATGTGCGTGATGAACAGGCATTGCAGGCTGCGGTGGAGCAGGCGGCACAGCATTTTGGTGGCATTGACGTGCTGGTTAATAATGCCAGTGCCATAGGTCTGACGAAAACACTGGACACGTCGGCCAAAAAACTTGATCTGATGTGGCAGGTAAATATGCGCGCCACCTTCCTCGCCTCACAAGCCTGCATCCCCTACCTTAAAAAATCCGCCAACCCGCATATTCTCACGCTGTCGCCGCCACTCAATCTGGATGCAAAATGGTTTGCGCCGCATGTGGCGTACAGCATTTCCAAATACGGCATGAGTTTGTGCGCACTGGGCATGGCGCGCGAATTTGCTGCTGACGGCATTGCCGTCAATTGCCTGTGGCCGCGCACCACGATCGCCACTTCCGCCATAGAATTCAATTTCCCCGCGGATGTGTTGCGCGCTTCACGCAAACCTGCCATCGTGGCGGATGCGGCGTATCATATTCTCACCCGTGACAGCCGTAGCTGCAACGGCAATTTTTTTGTGGATGAACAGGTGCTGTATGAGGCAGGAATAAAAAATATAGACCAATACGCACTGACGCCCGGCGCAGCACTGCATACCGATTTATTTCTCGACTAGTGTCGCGAACCAGAAATAACGAAACATGTTCAAACACCTGTAATCTGTAGGGCGGATGCAACAAAGTTACGCGATTCTCTACGCGGCAAGCCGCGTGAGAAATCGTCAGAGCGCAGCGTTATCCGCCGGATGAAAGAACGTGCGGCGGAAGGCGCTGCGCTTTTCCGCCCTACGAGGTTGGCTCACTATGGTGTTTCGTAATTAACGTGTAAATGTACCGGGAAAGGGGGTAACAATGTCCAGCAACCAAGCCTACGTCATTTCGCCAGATCAGGCGATCACCTTGCATGGCTTGTTTGTTGAACGGGTGAAACGCTCACCGCAAGATATCGCCTACCGCTATTTCGATGCAGACCAAAAAAAGTGGTTATCCCTGACCTGGACGCAAGTGCGCGACCAGGTGGCGCGCTGGCAGGCAGCGCTGTTGCGTGAGGGATTGGCCGCAGGCGACCGGGTCGGCATCATGCTGCGCAACTGTCCGCAATGGGTGATGTTCGATCAGGCAGCGCTGTCGCTGGGCCTGGTGGTGGTACCGTTGTACACCGTGGATCGCCCGGACAGTGTGGCCTACATCATTAACGACGCGGGCGTGAAAGTACTGCTGTTTGAAAACGGCGAGCAATGGCAGGAGCTGCGCACCGTACGCGAACAACTGGCCTGTGTGCAGCGCATCATCTGCCTGAATAAAATTCCCGGCCATGACGAAGCGCGCCTGCAATGTGCGGATGAATGGTTGCCTGCGCAAGCCACTCTGGTCGAAGAGCGCCAGCGTAACCGCGATGCGCTGGCCACCATCATTTATACCTCAGGCACGACCGGACGGCCCAAAGGCGTGATGCTCAGCCACTACAATATTATTTTTAATGCCCATTCCTGTCTGGATACTTTCGCCGTCAAGCACACTGATCTGTTCCTGTCCTTCCTGCCGCTGTCGCATACCTTTGAACGCACGCTGGGTTATTATTTGCCGGTCATGACCGGCGCTACCGTGGCCTTTGCCCGTTCCATCCCCTTGCTGTCAGAGGATATGCAAACCAACCACCCGACTCTGCTGATCTCGGTGCCGCGCATTTACGAGCGCGTCTATGCGGCAATCCGCAGCAAGCTTGAGGAAGGTTCGCCGCTCAAACGCAAGTTGTTCGAACTTTCGGTGAATGTCGGCTGGCATCGTTTTGAGAATGAACAGGGGCGCGCTGCCTGGCATCCAAAATTATTGCTGTGGCCGCTGCTCAAACGCCTGGTTGCCGACAAGATACTGGCTAAACTGGGTGGCAACTTGCGCGTCGCAATCAGTGGTGGCGCCGCCCTGGCACCGGATATTTCGCGTGTGTTCATCGGCCTCGGTTTACCGATAGTGCAGGGATATGGACTGACCGAAACCAGCCCGGTAATCAGCGGCAATAAACTGGATAATAATTTTCCGGATAGTGTCGGCCAGCCGATACGCGGGGTGCAGGTGCACCTCGGCGAAAACAATGCGCTGCTGGTGAAAGGGCCGTGCAATATGCAAGGTTACTGGAATAATCCGCAAGCGACTGCGGCCATGATCTCGGCGGATGGTTGGCTCAACACCGGTGATACGGTGCGTATCAGCGCCAGCGGGCACATCACCATCAGCGGACGGCTGAAAGAAATTATCGTCATGTCCAACGGTGAAAAAGTGCCGCCAACCGACATGGAATCTGCCATCCTGCGTGATCGCCTGTTCGACCAGGTGATGGTGCATGGCGAGGGTCGCCCCTATTTGATAGTGCTGGCGGTGGTTAACCCGGACGGATGGGCACGTTTTGCGCAGGCGGTCGGCGTGCGCCCCGACATGCCGGAATCTTTGCGCGACACCCGTATTGAGCAGCAAGTGCTACAGCGCATTAACAATCAAACAAAAGAATTTCCGGGATATGCCAGGGTGCGCCGTGTGTTGCTGCTGACGGAACCGTGGAGTATAGAAAACGGGCTGCTGACGCCCACCCTCAAGGTCAAGCGCGACCCGGTGGTAAAGCGATACACCGAGCAAATCGAAGCACTTTATCAAGGACATTGAGCCATGACTAAACCCATGTTGGTTACCCTCCCGCAGCGTGAACCCACCCTGCGCATCGTGGCCATGCCGGGTGATTGCAACGCCACCGGCGACGTCTTCGGCGGATGGGTGATGTCACAAGTGGATATTGCCGGCAGCATTTCAGCTGTAAGCCGGGCACGAGGGCGGGTGGCGACGGTGGCGGTGAATTCCTTTGTCTTCAAACAACCCTTGTTCATGGGTGATTTGGTGAGCTTTTATACCGAGATCGTCAAGGTGGGACGCACCTCCATCACGGTTGATGTCGAGGTGTATACGCAGCGTGATCCGATCAAGCCCGTATGCGCCAAGGTGACCGAAGCCACGCTAACTTATGTGGCTGTGGGGGAAGACCGCAGGCCGCGAGTAGTGCCTGCGGCGGATTATTGAGCTGGCTATATGGAGTGCGGGGGCATGACCCCGCTTTGTTCTTTGGGGCACCTCTAAAAATCCAAACTCCGTCGCGATGCTGCGTTGCTCAATAAATTTTAACGCTTACATTCCTGTCCTGAGCTCAGTCGAAGGGTCAAACATATGCGGCGCGCTAAAATTTATTTCGCGCCTTGCCTAGCTTAGGATTTTGAATTTTTAGAGGTACCCTTTGATCGTTCCCACGCTCCGCGTGGTAACGTTGCTCTAACCGCTCTGCGGTACTTGAGACCAAGGTGTTGGCATGACATTTTTGGACGCAGAGCGTCAGCAAACACGTTCCCACGCGGAGCATGGGAACGATAATCAAGAGGATTGTTATGAACAAAAATTTTCATGTCCGCAAGGTTGCGGTTCTCGGCGCGGGCGTGATGGGCGCGCAGATCGCGGCGCATCTGGTCAACGCCAACGTGGAGACTTTGCTGTTCGAGTTGCCCGCCAAGGAAGGCGATCCCAACAGCAATGTGAAAAAAGCGCTTGAAGGACTGAAAAAACTCGACCCCAACCCGCTCGCTTCGCCCGTCAAACTAAGCTGCATCCAGCCCGCCAATTATGAGCAGAACCTGGAATTACTGCGTGATTGTGACCTGGTGATTGAGGCGATTGCCGAGCGCATAGACTGGAAATCTGATCTTTATCGCAAGGTCGCCCCTTTCCTCGGCGTACACAGCATTTTTGCCAGCAACACTTCCGGCCTGTCCATCAATCAATTGGCGCAGGCCTTTCCCGAAGCGCAACGCCACCGTTTTTGCGGCATTCATTTTTTCAATCCGCCGCGCTACATGCACTTGGTCGAGTTGATTCCGTGCGCCGCCACCGAGCTCACCCTGCTGGATAATCTGGAAGAATTTCTGGTCTCTACGTTAGGCAAAGGCGTGGTGCGCGCCAAAGACACGCCTAACTTCATCGCCAATCGCATCGGCGTATTTTCCCTGCTGGCCACAGTGCATCATGCTCATCGGCTGGGTCTCGGATTTGACACCGTGGATGCACTGACCGGACGCTATCTGGGCCGCCCCAAAAGCGCCACCTTTCGCACGCTGGATGTGGTCGGGCTGGATGTGTTCGCCCATGTGGTGAACACCATGCGCGAGGGTCTGGCGGATGATCCGTGGCATCGCTATTTTTCTCCACCGGACTGGCTGACCAAACTGACCGCACAAGGCGCGTTGGGGCAGAAAAGCAAGCGTGGCATCTATCAAAAAGTAGGCAAGGAAATTCATGTCTTAAATTTGACTACGGGGGATTTGACCACTCAGGCATATCGTTTGTCGGAGGGTAAGGCTGATGACGCGGTAAAGGATATTTTGCGCGAACGTGATTGGTCGAAAAAACTCGCCGCACTTCGCGCCAGCTCACATCCGCAAGCGCAATTCCTGTGGGCGGTGTTTCGCGATGTATTCCATTATTGTGCATTGCATCTGCAAGGCATCGCCAACAATGCGCGCGACCTGGATTTTGCGGTGCGCTGGGGTTTTGGCTGGGATAGCGGCCCGTTTGAAATATGGCAGGCGGCGGGTTGGCAGCAGGTGGCGGGCTGGATCAATGCAGATATTGCCGCAGGAAAAACCATGTCGTCAGCGGCACTACCTGCTTGGGTTACCGAATCTTCACGCACAGGAGTTCACGCGCTACAAGGTTCATTCGCACCGACAGCAGAGCAACCCCCCCCCAACCCCCCTTCTTCGAAGGGGGGGGTGGCAAGCCAAAGTGCATCACTCTCTCACCCATCTTTGGAAAAAGGGGGAGCGGCAGACGTAATAACTGTATTCAACCCCCCTTTGGAAAAGGGGGGCAGGGGGGATTTAGTGGGTAGCTACCACCCCCGCTCCACACTCCCCGTCTACACCCGCCAACCCTACCCCGACCGCCTGCTGAGCGAAGAAGCCCACTACGGCGAAACCATTTTCGAAAACGATGAAGTGCGTCTATGGCATACCGGCGACGACATCGCCATCCTCAGCTTCAAGAGCAAAATGCACAGCATCAGCGACGTCGTGCTGGACGGCATTTTGCGCGCGGTGGATGAGGCCGAGGAAAATTGGCGCGCACTGATTATCTGGCAGACCGAACCGCCCTTCTCTGCCGGTGCAAATTTATTGCTGTTGATGCAAGCGGTACAAGAAACAGCCGGCCACCCGCTTGGCATGTTCGACAAACTCAAAGGCGCAGCCCAGCGCGTCAAATATACCGTGGCAGGCGGCGGTGGATTGGGTGCGATTGTCAACGCGGCCACCGGCAATGTGCCGCGTGTGGAAGACGTGGTGGCAAAATTTCAGCAAGTGTCGCAACGCCTGAAATATTCCATGGTGCCCACCATCGCCGCAGTTGACGGCTTGGCGCTGGGGGGCGGTTGCGAATTCTCCATCCACTGCACGCGCATCGTGGCCACGCTGGAAAGTTACATTGGACTGGTCGAAGTCGGCGTCGGTGTGTTACCCGCTGGTGGCGGCTGCAAGGAAATGGCGCAACGCGCCGCAGCCGAGGCGCAGCGTTATGCAAATGATGGTCGTGTTGATGTCTTCCCCTACCTGCGCCGCTATTTCCAGAATATCGCCATGGGCGAAGTCGGAAAAAGCGCAGAGCAAGCGCGCGATATGGGCTATTTACAACCATCTGACCGCATCGTCATGAACCGCTTTGAACTGCTGCACGTCGCCAAACAACAAGCCCGCGCACTCATCGCCACCGCCTATCGCCCACCCATGATGCAGCACCAGATCGCCGTAGCAGGCCGCACCGGTATCGCCACCTTCAAGGCGTCCATGGTCAACATGCTGGAAGGCGGTTTCATTTCAGAACACGACTACAACATCGGCTGCCGCGTCGCTGAAACCATGTGTGGCGGCGATGTGGAAGCGGGTAGTCTGGTGGATGAAGAATGGCTGCTGGATTTGGAACGGCGTAATTTTATGGAGTTGTTGGCGACGGATAAGACCCGGGCGCGGATTGAGCATATGTTGAAGAATGGGAAGCCGTTGCGGAATTAGGATTGAGGGAGCGAGGATTTGAACCCCAATGTTTCCTCCCTCTTGCAGGGGGCTAGGGAGAGGGTAGAAACGCAGCTTTCCCGATACGCTGTCTTCTTTGTAAAATCAATCGAATCTGATTTTGATATGCGCTGATATGAGTGGTTTGCTATTTTTTTTCGATGGTCCCATCTATCGGCTACCTGAGGATGAATACTATGCCCAGCGGGAAAGTTATATTCACAG
>JANPNS010000294.1:0-3790 GCA_031427575.1 Gallionellaceae bacterium | reverse complement strand
GAACACAGAGTTCACAGAGAAAAACAATGGGTTGTCGTTAATGACCCGCTCACCCATCGGGTAAACATTAAAAATGTGTGAAGCCCGCACCCTCTCTGTGTCCTCTGTGATCTCTGTGGCTTGAACTGCGGTTTTTAGGATTATGTTTCGTAACTAACATGTCAATGTACTAGCAATGCGCGTATTGTTTGTCACTTCCGAAATCGCGCCGCTGATCAAAACCGGCGGCTTGGCCGATGTCAGCGCCGCCCTGCCGGCGACACTGCGTGCCATGAACGTCGACGTGCGCATCTTGCTGCCGGGCTATCCGCAAGTATTGAAAGCGCTGACCAACCTCCGGATCGCTGCCGACTTTCCTGCTTTGCCCGGCTTTCCTCCGGCACGGCTGTTGGTCGATAGTTTGCCGAACGGTATTCCCATCTGGGTAATTGAATGTCCCAAGCTGTACCAGCGCGGCGGGGGAGCATACCAAAATGAAGCTGGCCTGGACTGGCCGGACAACGCACACCGTTTCGGATTGCTGTCAAAAATCGCGGCGATATTAAGCTGCGCGGAAACCCCGCTGGATTGGAAGCCCGATGTGGTGCATTGCAACGACTGGCAAACCGGGCTGACCCCGGCCTTTCTGCATTTTGCCCGCAGCGCTGCGCCGTGCGTGATGACTGTGCACAATATCGCATTCCAGGGCATATTCCCGTCATCGTTATCGGCCAAGATGGGACTCCCCGCAGTGTGCTTTCAGCCGGAAGGCGTGGAATTTTACGGCGATCTGTCGTTCATGAAAGCGGGCTTGTACTACGCCGACCACATCACCACGGTCAGCCCGACTTATGCCAGGGAAATTCAGACAGCCGAATTGGGGTTCGGCCTGCATGGCCTGCTAAGCCACAAACGCCAGGTATTGACTGGCATCCTGAACGGTATTGATACCAGGGAATGGGACCCAGCCGTTGATTCCCATCTAACCCAGCCTTACGATATAACAAATTTGCCGGACAAATCCGCCAGCAAACGCGCGCTGCAGGATTGCATGGGTTTGCATACGGACGACAAAATTCCCTTGTTAGGATTGGTCGGCCGTTTTACCCAGCAGAAGGGGCTGGATTTATTGCTGCAAGTTGCACCGCAATTAATTGCCTTGCCAGCGCAACTGGTGCTGCTGGGTAGCGGTGATGCGGAAATGGAGCGGGCAGCGCTGGAACTTGCCGATCAGTATCCGCGCCAGGTCGCCGCCTTTGTCGGCTTCGAAGAAAGCCTGGCCCATATAATCGAAGCAGGCAGCGACATATTTTTAATGCCTTCGCGCTTTGAGCCGTGTGGTCTCAGCCAGTTATACAGCCAGCGTTATGGCACGCCGCCAGTAGTGCACGCGACCGGCGGCCTGATTGACACGGTGGTGAATTACAGCACAGCATCTCTGGCACAAGGCAGCGCCAGCGGCTTCGTATTCAACAGCATGGATGCACCCAGCCTGTTGGCCGCCGTGCGGCGTGCCGTTGCGGTTTATCATGACAAAAAAACGTGGCGACAACTGCAGCGCAATTGCATGAGCAAGGATTTTAGCTGGAGCCGGAGCGCCGCCGCTTATCATGACATTTATTCGCAACTGATGCAGCGATAGCCTGCTTCTTGCTGCGCGGCAAACGCTTTATCTGCATCTCGCGCTTTAGAGCTGCTGATTTATCGGCGCATGGCTCAACATACACCAGCTGCACCGGACTGCGGCCACGCGTGTACTTCGCTCCTTCACCGGCATTATGCGCAGCCATGCGCTTTCCCAAGTCATTGGTGATGCCGCAATACAAAGTGCCATCGGCACAGCCAAGCAGGTAACAGACCCAGCCAGATATACCTTCTTCCGCTCGTCCTCTCACCCCAAAATTTTCCTTGAAGAAATCTGTCTGTGCTGTGCCAGCATAGCCCAGGCCAACATGATCGCGATAAGTATCAACACCGCCGCGTTACCCCAACGTACGTAAGGCGTACTGCCCACATAGCCCTGCGCCAGCCCGGTGAGTACGCCTTCCTCATGTTGCGGCAGCATCTGTTGTACCACGCCATCGCGGCCGATAATGGATGTTACGCCGGTGTTGGTGGCGCGCAGCATCATGCGTCCGCTTTCCAGCGCACGCATTTGCGCCATCTGGTTGTGCTGCATGGCCGCGTGCGATTTACCATACCAGGCATCGTTACTGACATTCACCAACAAAGTTGCCTGCGGCAGGTAGCGGATGACTTCCTCGCCGAACACATCCTCATAACAGATCTGCACCGCCACGCGCTGCCCCGCCACGCGCAATACCTGTTGCCGCTCGCCACCGCGCGCCAGGTCAGACATCGGGATATTCAATACCTCATTGATAAACCAGCCCAGCACCGGGCGCAGCGGGATAAACTCGCCAAACGGAACCAAATGGTTTTTGCGATAGCTTTGGCTATCCGCCGTGCCGAGCGTGAACACGCTGTTGTAATACAGCCCGTGCTCGCGTTCGAAGGCACCGATGAGCAGATCGCCACCCATCCGGCGCGCATGCTTGCTCAATATTTCCCGGTAATTTTCAGGCAATTCATGGCGCAACAGCGGTAGCGCGGTTTCTGGTAACACGATCAAACGAGCATCGCTGTGCAGTACCAACCGTTGGTAGTTTTCCAGCGTGCTGACCAGCTTCTCTTCACGGAACTTGAGCTCCTGCGGAATATTGCCCTGCACCAGCGCAACCGTAATGGGTTCACCTTCAGCTTTTGTCCACTCCACCGCACGCAGGGCCATTCCGCCGCCCCACAGTAACACCAGGACAAGCAGCGCTACCCTGCCCTGCTTGCTCCAACCAGCCTGCCATAGCAGAACCAGCAAACCCGCACTCACCGCCACCAGCAACGACACACCATACACACCCAATATGGGCGAATACCCCGCCAGGGGACTGCCAGGCACTTGCGCATAACCCACTGACAGCCACGGCAAACCGGTGAAGAGCAGGCCGCGCAGCCATTCCATCAGCACCCATAACGCCGGCATGACCAGCACCAGGCGCGCCCAAACAGGGGTATGCAACATGGCCTGGACATAGCCACCGCAGGCGGGTACCAACGCCACAAATGCAACGTACAATGCGGTTGCGATCAGCGCCAGCAAGAATGGCATGCCGCCATAATCATGCAGCGCGATGTAGATCCAGCCTATGCCCCCGCTGAGCAAGCCCGCAGCGAAGGCGAAACCCAACCAGGCAGCCGCGCGCTTACCGCTGGCGTGCTGCCACTGCCAAAACAGCAGTGCCAGCGCAAAGATAACCAGTGGATACACCGACCATGGCGCAAAGCCGAGAACTGCCAACAGGCCAGCACAAAAAACAAATGCGTATTTTTTAAGGGGCAAAGTATTCACTGGGGACGAGGGCATGATTGATTTTAGGGATTATACGGTGTAATTTTCGTCCTTGAAGGGACTGCAGTTACAATAGCGCTATACATGGCGACAGAAGTCGTAGCGAGCGGTTTGGGGGTGGGGGAGGCCGGAGCACAGCGACCGGAGTGTACACAGGAGTACATGAGGATCGCGAGCACCGCCCTGACAACTCCGCATCAGATTTAGCTGATAGCGGATTGCGTACTTTTAGTGCGACCCCGCTCCCGAATCGCGCATAACCAATGGCTTAGTTGGCGTAGTTTGCCAACTTAGCCAGATGGCTAGTAGTTTCCGTGCTTATCGGGTTAGCTCCCAAAATAGCTGAGCGTACCTAATGCCATATGGGTTTTTGTAGGGCGGATGAGCGCAGCGTTATCCGCCGTA
>JANPNS010000293.1:0-4034 GCA_031427575.1 Gallionellaceae bacterium | reverse complement strand
CGGCCTCGGCCTTGTCCAATGCCGCCTGGCTGATAAATTTCTGCTCGAACATCTGGCGCGCGCGCTCGTAGTTGGCCTTGGCATTCTGCATGGCGGCCTGTGCCTGCATCACCTGCGCCTGACTGCCGGCCAAAGCTTGCGATGTTTCCCGTTCATCAATGCGCAAAATGACCTGGCCTTTCTTCACGCTGTCGCCGACATCGAAATAAATTTCCTTAACCCGCCCGGAAATCTGCGCCGACACGGTAGATTGCCGCGTCGCTTCGACCACACCATCGGTGCTGTAGGTTTGCGCCACCTCTCGCACCTGCACCGGGGCTACGGCCAGCTGCTCCGCCGTCTGCGCTGCGGCTGGCATCCAGCCCAAAGCAAGCCCCCCAGTCAGCAGAAATAAACTTTTATGCTTCATTTCAATCCACCCAATGAGTTGAGGGAGCCTCTATAATTCCAAACTCCGTCGCGATACTGCGTTGCTCAAGAAATTTTATCGCTTACATATCAAGCTATATGCTGCGCGCTAAAATTTCATTCGCGCCTTGTCTCGCTTAAGATTTTGGATTTATAGAGGCTCCCTTGATAATTCATAATATAAGCATATTCTAATATTATATGAAAAGCAACCCCTGTTAGCTGGTGCAGAACACATCGCGCATCATACTTACCAGCTTGAGCGTGCGCGGGTCGCCGATACGATAGTAAACCCGGTTAGCATCCTTGCGCGTAGCCAACACGCCCTTGTCGCGCAGGATGGCCAGATGCTGCGAGATATTGCTTTGCGAGGTGCCGACGTCATCCACAATATCCTGAACGCTGACTTCCTTATCCCCCAGCATGCACAGTATCTTCAGGCGCAGAGGATGGGCGATAGCCTTGATGGCCAGCGACGCACGTAAGATATCCTCATCTTTATCTATTAATTTTTTTGTCATATTTACCCGTCAGTCTTTCTGGTTCGACATCGTGTGACGCTACAAAATAAGCTAAAATGTGCTTTCCAGGGAATTGTCCCTATAAGACCGTTCGCATTGAGCTTGTCGAAATGCCCCCAGTAGTTTGCATATGCTTCGATAGGCTCAACCCGAACGGGGGTGAAAAAAATCGGCGTTTCATAAATCAGTAACCACTTATATTCTAACACGCTCATAAAATCCGGCATGAAAATTACCCCAGTTCTTTTGCTTATCCTCGACGGCTTCGGCTATCGCGAAGACCCTGACTACAACGCCATCGCCCATGCGCACAAGCCCAACTGGGACAGGCTGTGGCGCGACTACCCGCATACCCTGATTCAGGCCTCGGAACTATCGGTCGGCCTGCCGCACGATCAGATGGGCAACTCTGAGGTCGGCCATCTCAACATCGGCGCGGGTCGCGTGATCTATCAGGAGTTGACCAAGGTGGATGCGGGAATCAAGGACGGCAGCTTTTACACCAACCCGGTATTCACCCAGGCCGTCTCCCAGGCCAAACAGCGCGATACCGCGCTACACATCATGGGCCTGCTATCGCCCGGCGGCGTGCACAGCCACGAAGACCATATCCACGCCCTGCTGGAACTGGCCACCCGCGCCGGGCTGAAAAAAATATTCATCCATCCTTTCCTCGATGGCCGCGACACACCGCCGCGCAGCGCGCAGCATTCGCTGCAACGCTTGCAGGATAAATGCGCCGCACTGGGCGTTGGCCGTATCGCCACCCTCGTCGGACGCTACTTTGCCATGGATAGAGACAACCGTTGGGAGCGTGTACAACAGGCATATGATCTGCTCGCTCAAAGCAAGGCAGAATACAGCGCGCCCGATGCCATGCAGGGGTTGCAGCAAGCCTACGATCGAGGCGAGAATGACGAATTCGTCAAAGCCACCGTCATTGGCGACGCGCATGCCATGCAGGATGGTGATGTCGGCGTATTCATGAATTTCCGCGCCGACCGCGCACGGCAACTGACCCGCGCCCTGACCGATGACCACTTCGACGGCTTCGCGCGCACGCGCTTCCCCAGGCTGTCCAGTTTTGTTACGCTCACCAGTTACGGTGAGGATTTCTATCTTCCGGTCGCCTATGCACCGACCGCCATCCACAATTGTTTTGGTGAATATCTTTCCGGTTTGGGGCTGAAACAATTGCGCATCGCGGAAACAGAAAAATATGCCCACGTCACCTACTTCCTCAATGGCGGCAAGGAGCATCCTTACCCGGGCGAAGACCGCATACTGGTGCCCTCACCCAAAGTAGCCACCTATGATCTGCAGCCGGAGATGAGTGCGTTCGAGGTAACCGACAAGCTGGAAGCGGCGATCCGCAGCAAAAAATATCAGGCCATCATCTGCAATTACGCCAATGGTGATATGGTCGGGCACAGCGGAAAAATGGAAGCGGCAGTCAAAGCCATCGAAGCGCTGGATGTGTGCATAGGCCGTGTGGTGGGCACCATGCTGCAATGCGGCGGCGAGGTGCTGATAACCGCCGACCACGGCAATGCCGAGCAGATGCTGGATCGCACCACCAAACAGGCGCATACCGCGCACACGCTCAACCCGGTGCCGTTCCTGTACATCGGCCGCAAGGCACAGATAGCCGATGGCGGCGCGCTGCAAAATGTCGTGCCTACCCTGCTCACCATGATGGGTCTGCCACAACCACCGGAAATGACGGGCTCGTCACTAATCACTATCCAGTGACCGCTTTCATTCGCCCCGCGTTGCTGTTATGTCTCTGCTTGACGGCGGAAATGTGCGGCGCGCAGACATCACAGCAAGAAAAACTGGACAACCTGCGCCAGCGCATCACCGCACTGCAACAGAACCTGGAAAAAACCAGTGCGTCCAAATCCGAAGCGTCCGACGCGTTACGCGAATCAGAACGCGCCATCAGCAACAGCAACCGTACACTGTCCGCGCTGGCGCAACAACAACGTGCGGCGAAACACGCGCTAAGCCTGCTGCAACAACAAACCCAACGACTGGAAGCAGGTATGCAGAGTCAACAAACGCTGCTGGGTAAATTGCTGTTCCAGCAATATCTGGGCGGCAAACAGGAATACCTCAAGCTGCTGCTCAACAGTCGCGACCCCAACCAGGTCGCACGCGAAATGCAGTATTACGAATACATCGCACGCAGCCGCACGGCGTGGATAAAAACTTTGCGTGGTAACCTGGAACAACTGCGCGCGCTCGCCCAACAAACCCGGCAAAAGGGAGTGGAAATCGCCGCGCTGCAGGCTCAGGAAAAATCACAAAAGCACACTCTGGAAAAGGACCAGCATGCGCGCCAGAAAGTGCTCACCCAGTTTGCCCGGCAACTCAAGCAACAGCGGCACAAAATCGGCCGCCTGCAACGGGACGAGAACCGTCTGGCGCAACTGGTCGACAAGCTCGCGGCCATGTTGTCGCAGTCGAAAGATGGGGGAGTGTTCAACAATGACAAGTTGCCTGATAGCCGCTTCGACGGCAAACCGTTCGAGCAGCTTAAAGGCAAGCTGGTGCTGCCGGTAAAAGGGCGGGTCGGCAACAAATTCGGTAGCGCGCGTCCGGACAGCACTGTCCTGTGGCGGGGTCTGCTGGTGCATGCGGCCAGCGGGCAGGCGGTCAAAGCCGTAGCGGCCGGGCGTGTGGTTTTCGCCGACTGGTTGCGCGGCTTCGGCAACTTATTGATCATAGATCATGACCAAGGCTATATGAGCTTGTATGGCAATAACGAAACGCTATACAAGCAGGTGGGCGATACCTTGAGCGGGGGCGACACGGTGGCTGCCGTCGGCAACACCGGCGGAAACGAGGATTCCGGTTTATACTTCGAACTGCGCCACAAGGGGAAACCTTTGGATCCGATGAAATGGATAAGCCATTAACAGGTTGTTGAGATAATTTAGATATAGAGGACAGACATGCGTAGTCGTATAGAAAAATTTGGATTGATTGGATTGGGCTTAATCGCGGGCGTGCTGGTCAGCCTGCAATTCGCCGCCATCGCCGACAAGAATAGCCCCGAGCCGCTGCCGATAGAAGAATTGCGTGCCTTCTCCGAGGTGTTTG
>JANPNS010000292.1:0-1831 GCA_031427575.1 Gallionellaceae bacterium | reverse complement strand
GGGCACCTCTAAAAATCCAAACTCCGTCGCGATGCTGCGTTGCTCAATAAATTTTAACGCTTACATATCAAACATATGCGGCGCGCTAAAATTTATTTCGCGCCTTGCCTGGCTTAGGATTTTGAATTTTTAGAGATGCCCTTTAACCTCAACCTACCAGCTTCACCAGCCCCCGCATCATTCCGCAACGCCACCTTATTGCCGGGTATATACTCAAGTTTGCGAAACTGCGTCACCCTATCACCCCCTGATGTTCATCATAAAAATAGGGGAAAATCATGGCAGCAGACAGCGTTTACCGTATCACCGAGCTAGTCGGAACCAGCACAAAATTCTGGGAGGATGCTTCCGCGAACGCGGTCAAAGCCGCCTCAAAGGAGTTTTGCATCGCGCACGGCATCAAGTCGTTCGAGGGCGGCGCGGGGGGCGAACACAAGCTGGCACGCGGGTTTCTGCCGGTTACCACGCACTCTGCGCATTGGCTGGCGCATCCGCAGTTTGCGCGGGCGGTGGAAGATTATTTGCTACGCGAGACCGAGGCGATTTCAGGATACGTGGATGGATTGACCGAGAGGAGTCCGTTCAAATAGCGCCGTCATTCCCGCAGTGACAACTTTGCACTCGGCTTGCCGAGTAGCAAATTGCCTACTTTTAGTGAAGGCGGGAATCCAGTTGATTAAATATCCCCTCAGGGAGGGACAAAATAAAATGTCCGCCCTATCTTGAGCGGGATGTCCTGTGGAGTTCGGCCAGCTTATAGATTTCCTGCCAGGCATCATTTGGGAATCCGTCGCGATCCAACCTGCCACCGCCGCGACCATTGGACTGCAGCAGATCGGCCAGATAGGCCGAACAACCGGGTAAATTCCACGATGCAATAATTTTTTCCAGAACGTGCGGAAATTTTTTCGCCAGAACGCCCGGAAATTGGGCTCTGCTGCATTTCAGGGTATTCAAAACAACATCTTCTTTAATCATGTTCAAGGCCCCTATCAATTTTCGTGTTCAACTATGTCAGCATCAGTAAGTGTGGGTGCATGGGTTTGTTGCATATGGCGGATAAACACGGAGTTAATCTTTTCATTTTACCTCATTTAGTGAAATCGGCGACGCCAGCGGCGGATGACCATGTACCCGCCTATCATGCCACCGAGATGGGCAAAATGCGCCACTCCCGCCTGTGTTCCTGTCACACCGAGCATCAATTCGATGACTGCATACAGACTTACAAACAGCCATGCCGGCATGGGTATGGGCGGAATCAACAGCACGATGATACGCTTCGGAAAGAACATGCCATAGGCGAGCAACAGCCCAAATACACCACCGGATGCGCCCACGGTGGGATAAATACTGCCAGTGACACTGGTGGCCAGCAACTGCATGAGCGCAGCTGACAAGACGCTGGCAAAATAGAGCTGGAAGAACACCCTGCGCCCCAGCAAGTTTTCCAGCTCCCGCCCAAACATCCATAGACCGATCATGTTGAAGGCAAGGTGAGTGAGGCTGGCGTGCAGGAAGGCATAGGTGACCAGCTGCCACGGCATGAAGCGGGTTTGCAACGGCCACAGGGCGAGACTGGCGGCCATGTCCTGACCGGCAGCGCCTTGCAGCAGGTAGCCGATGATCGTGACGACGAGGAGTATTCGAACAGCAGACAGCGTAGCGGACATCGTTAATCTTTCTTTATGGGCGCCTCTAAAAATTCAAAATCCTAAGCGAGACAAGGCGCGAGCAAAAAATTGCGACGCCGCCTATGTATGATATGTAAGGAGTAATTTTTTGTGAGCAACGCAGTATCGCGACGGAGTTTGGATTTTTAGAGGTGCCC
>JANPNS010000291.1:0-2992 GCA_031427575.1 Gallionellaceae bacterium | reverse complement strand
GATACGCATAGATGATGCGCTGGAGCGAGAACTTAAGAAATATGCAGCAGCCACACATCGTCCCAAGGGCGACATCGTGCGCGAGGCGCTGCGCTGCCAGTTGGCGTTGGCTCGCTTCCGCGCCGTGCGCGAGGAGGTGATTCCGCTGGCGGAGCGGAGTAGATTTCTGACCGACGAGGACGTGTTCAAGGCAATCTCGTGAGGGTATTCCTCGACACCAATGTGCTGATTAGCGCACTGGCGACACGGGGACTGTGTGCCGAACTTTACGAACGGCTGTTGATGGAACATGAGGTAGTCATCGATGAGCCGGTAGTCGCTGAAGTGCTGGACATCATGCATCGCAAATTTAGCGCGGGCAAAAAGTTGTTGGCGAAAGTTGAAGCGGAATTGCGCTTGCTGGAAATTGTGCCTGCCCAGTCTGTTGCGCCCAAATTACCGATAAAATATCGTGAAGACCCGTGGATCATCGCTTGCGCGCTTGCGCGCTGGCGGGGAAAGCGGATTGTTTTGTTACGGGAGATGCCGAATTGCTGGGGCTGGGCAAAGTGGAATATCTGCCCATATTCTCGCCGCGAGTTTGCTGGGAAAAACTGCTGGCTTATCCTTCTGCAAAATAATAGCCAATAAAATTAAATATGCCGCGTGTCTTTGACAACATAGACCAGCACCTGCTGCCGACCCTGCGCGATACGCTGGCTGTTTCCGAGCGCGCAGATTTCTGTGTGGGTTATTTCAATTTACGTGGCTGGCGCACGATAGACGCTTGATCGCTGGCTGGCAGCCGGATGCAGGGCAGCGTTGCCGCGTACTGATAGGTATGCAGCGCCCGCCGCATGAGGAGGTTCGGGCGTTATATCAAGTGGTGGGTGAAGAGGTAATGGTGGACAACGCCCGCGCCAGTGAAATCAAGCATAAGCCGTCAATTGCCATTGGCTCGCTTCCGCGCTGCGCGTGGGGAAGTAATGCCGACGCGGGGACTTGCGCCGAACTTCACGCAACGACTGTGGATGGACATGAGGTAATCAAATGCCAGAATCAAATGCTGGGAACTTGATTATTCGCAGTAAAAAGCATAAAGTAAGAATTCCTTACTTTAGGAGCATGCCAATGCTTGCCAAAATGACCTCGAAAAATCAGCTCACCCTGCCCAAGAGCGTGACTGCTGCCGTGGGCGCCGTTAATTACTTCGACGTGGAAGCCCGCAACGGCCAGATCGTGCTCACCCCGGTGCGCATACAGCGCGGTGACGCAGTGCGCGCCAAGCTGGCCGAGCTGGACTTGAGCGAGCAGAGCATTGCCGATGCGGTGGCATGGGCGCGAAAACCTTCTGCAACTAAAATACCACGCAAGAAATGACCCGCACTCCACGTCCACCTCGCGTGGCAATTGATACCAATCTGGTGTTGTCGGCACTGGTCTTTACCCAAGGGAGATTGACGCCACTACGCCATGCCTGGCAAGGCACTCGGTGCCAGCCGCTGCTCTCAAGCCTCACAGCCACCGAGCTAATTCGCGTACTTGCCTATCCTAAATTCAAACTTTCTGCAGAGGAGCAGCAAGAGCTGCTGGCCGACTATCTGCCGTACTGCGCTACGGTGCGCATGCCCGCCAAGCCACCTGCCATGCCTGCTTGCCGCGACCAGTTTGATTTGCCATTTCTACAACTCGCCATTGTGGGCAAGGCGGATTATCTGGTGACTGGCGACCTGGATTTGCTGAGTCTTGCCGACCAGTTTTCCTGCCCCATCATCGCTGCCGACCCATTCATGAAAATGCTAACCCCATGACCATCCATGACTTCATCGGCAAATGCCGGAATTTCTGTGTTGGGTTATTTCAACCTGAGCGTGGTGAGGGCAGTGAAGCATGAGTAAGCACGAAAAAATTTTCTCACTGCCCATACGCGTATATTTTCAGGATACCGACGCAGGCGGGGTGGTGTATCACGGCAGTTATGTAAATTTTCTTGAACGCGCACGGACAGAATGGCTCCGGGAATGTTATGGTTACAGTAATGCCATGTTGATGAAAGAGTTCGGCGTGGTATTTGTGGTGCGTGCGCTCAAACTGGATTATCTTAAACCGGCGCTGCTGGATGATTTATTGACAGTGAGTGCGCAGATCAAGGAGGTAGGCCGCAGTCGTGTGATGCTGCATCAGGCAGTGATGCGCACTGAGGAAATTCTGGTGGAAGCAGAAATCCATCTGGTGTGTGTGACAGTGGATGGTTTCAAGCCGGTGAGCGTGCCGGAAGTTTTGCGTGAGCAATGGAAAGTTTAAGGGGTTTGACCACATGGGCGTAACCAAGGATTTATCGTTTATTCACCTGATTCAGAATGCCAGCCTGCTGGTACAACTGGTGATGGGATTGTTGCTGCTGGTTTCGCTGATGTCGTGGTGGTACATTTTCCTCAAGATGTTTTCCATCCGGCAGGCGGTAAGACAAAGCAGGGAATTTGAGGAGTTGTTCTGGAATTACTCTGACCTGAACAGGCTGTATCAGGATACCACCAACGGGCAGGATGATGCAGGCAGTATGGGGCGTATTTTTGTCGCTGGCTTTGCTGAGTATATCAAGCTGAAAAAGAAAACCGGCGTAGAATCCAGAGCGGTGGTGGATGGTACGCGCCGTGCCATGCGTGCCACTTACCAGCGCGAGATGGATGATCTCGAATCGAATTTATCCTTCCTCGCCACGGTTGGTTCGGTTAGCCCCTATGTCGGGCTGTTTGGCACGGTGTGGGGCATCATGAACGCCTTCCGCAGTTTGTCCAATGTCGGGCAGGCCACGCTGGCGCATGTTGCGCCGGGCATCGCCGAGGCGCTGGTGGCTACCGCGATGGGCTTGTTTGCCGCCATTCCTGCGGTGGTGGCTTACAACCGCTACGCGCATGATGTGACGCGCTTGTCCTCGCGCTTTGAAAGTTTCATGGAAGAATTTTCCAACGTGCTGCTGCGTCAGTCATGAGCAATCAACGCCGCTCTACCC
>JANPNS010000290.1:0-2966 GCA_031427575.1 Gallionellaceae bacterium | reverse complement strand
TATTTCCTCGCCGCGCGCCATCCGGATTCGCAACTGGTGTTTGACATCGATCTGGCGAAATCCAGGAGCAACGAAAACCCGGTGTATTACATCCAGTATGCCCACGCCCGCATTTACAGCGTGCTGGCGCAATGGGGCGGCGAGCGGCAAGCCTTGCTGCAGGCGGATGTCGGCCTGCTGGATAGCGAATACGAAACTGCCCTGCTGCAACAGCTGATCGATTATCCGCAGGTGATCGAGAATGCCGCGCAGGACCTGGCGCCGCACCTGATCGCGTTCTATCTGAAAGAGTTGGCAGCAGATTTGCACAGCTACTATAATGCCTCACGTTTTCTGGTTGATGACGAAGGTATCAAACGGGCAAGGCTGGCGCTGGTTGCTGCCGTGGCGCAGGTGCTGCACAATGGCTTGGCGCTGCTGGGTGTTTCCGCACCTGAAAAAATGTAAAGGATAGACATGGGCTATAACGACAACAGAACAGGATACGCAACACAACGCCAAGGCAGCTCGCTGCTGGTTGGCATTCTGATTGGTGTGATGCTGGGGCTGGCTATCGCAGGGGGTGTGGCGTGGTATCTTCAGAAATCACCCGGCGAGTTTCTGACCCCGGAAAAATCTCTCACAGAAAAAGCTGCCTCCCCCGCACCTGCCCCAGCTTCGGGCGTTGCAGACAAACCTCGTTTTGAGTTCTACAAGGTGCTGACTGACAAGCAGGACGCAACGCTACCTGGACAAAAAGGCGGCGATAAAGCGGTGGTGCCGGGCGGCAAGCTTACGCCTGAGCAAGCACTGCAAGCTGCGGCGAAAGAAATTTATTATTTGCAGGCGGGTTCATTTTCCAATGCGGATGATGCGGACAAATTAAAAGCAAAATTAGCGATGCTGGGTATGGAAGCCAATGTGCAGGTCGCGACCATTCCCGACAAAGGGGTGTGGCACCGCGTGCGTCTTGGCCCTTATAAAGGCGCAGACGAGATGAACAGCGCGCGCGCGGCATTGAAACAAAATGGGGTGGAAGCTGCGCCCATGCGGGCACAATAAACCAGTTAACGGCTTCAACGCTTCAGCCGCTAAAGCGTTGAAGCTTAAGTTTGTAGAAAACCCCTTAACTTTTAAAGGAGAAAAAGCGTGAAATCAATCAAGCAGATTTTTATAGTTCTGGCCTTACTTTTCACGACCCAAGCGTTTGCCGCGCCTGAGCCGGGCAAAGACTATACGCTGGTTAATCCGCCGCAACCAACAAACAGCGGGCACAAAATTGAAGTCCTGGAGTTTTTCTTTTATGGCTGCTCACATTGTTTCAAGCTTCACCCATTTATAAGTGCCTGGGAAAAAAAGAAGTCCACGGATGTTGAATTAACTTATGTACCGACAATTTTCCAGCCTACCTGGGAGTCTATGGCGCGGACTTTTTATGCGCTGGAATCGCTGGGGCAGCTAAAGCAACTGGAAGAGGGTTTATATAAAGCTTGGCATGTGGACAATATGGATTTGGGCAGTGCCGCTAAAGCCACCGACTTTGTGGTTCAGCATGGCGTGGATCGCAAAAAATTCAGCGATGCCTATAACGCCTTCTCGACCGACAGCAAGGTGAGACGCAACAAACAAATGCAGCAGAGCTATGGCCTTCGTGGCACGCCGACGTTAATCGTAGATGGGAAATACCTGATTACCGGTTTGCACCCGGCGGATGCCATTAAAGTGCTGGATGTCTTGGTAGACAAGGCGCGCAAGGAGCGCGCAGGTAAGCGCTGATGACGTTATGTGCCGTCATAAGCGGCGCATCCAGCGGCTTGGGTCATGCGCTGGCGCAACATTATCTTGGGCAAGGCGCGATAGTCGGGGTGATTGCCCGCCGCGCCAATGTGCTGCAATCCCTGTTTGAACAGTTTCCCCGGCAAGTTTATTGTTACCCATTGGATGTCCGCGATGCGGCTGCCATGCAAGCTGCGGCACAGGATTTCATCATGCGTGCGGGCGTGCCGGATATCGTCATTGCCAATGCGGGCGTCAGTTCCGGCACACTCACCGAATATGCAGAGGACATGACGGTTTTCGAGAGCGTGATGGAAATTAATGTGCTGGGCACGGTGAAAACATTTCAGCCTTTTGTGGCGGCCATGCGCACAGCAGGGCACGGCAAACTGGTCGGCATCGCCAGCGTGGCGGGCTTTCGCGGCTTGCCAGGCGCGGGTGCGTATTCCGCCTCCAAGGCCGCCGTTATTTCCTATCTGGAAAGTCTGCGCGTGGAGTTGCGCGGCAGCGGAGTGCAGGTGTTAACCATCTGCCCTGGCTATATCAAGACGCCGATGACCGACATCAATCCCTACCCCATGCCTTTTATTCTGGCGGCGGATGAAGCGGCGCGCCGTATTGCGCGTGCTATCGCACGCGGCAAATCATTCGCGGTGATACCGTGGCAGATGGGGCTGGTCGGTCGCGTGCTCAAGTTGCTGCCCAATTGGCTATATGACTTTCTGTTTAGCAAGGCGCCGCATAAGCCGCGCGGAGTAATTTATTCCAATTCCCGATAAAAGGAGCACAAGGCGGCGAGGATAAGGCGACGAAGACAGTACATGTAGTACGGCTAGGAGCCGAAGACGCAGCCAACGCAGTGATCGTTTTTATCGGGAATTGGAATTAGAGGTGCCCTTGAGCCATTCCAGAGGAATACCAGACTGAACCTAGAAAAAGCAGTTGGCCACAGAGAACACAGAGTTCACAGAGAAAAACAATGGGTTGTCGCTAATGACACCCTCACCCATTGGGTGAACATTAAAAATGTGTAAAGCCCGCATCATCTCTGTGTCCTCTGTGCTGTTATCTCTGTGGCTTGAACTGCGGTTTTTAGGATCATACAGGGAGCCCGATTTATACCAAAGGCAGCTGGCCCCGCAAACGACCCAAAAAGCCCTGTGGTTGCAGGCTCTGCAAAAACCAGGGCAATTGGCCTTGGCTCAGGAACT
>JANPNS010000289.1:0-3127 GCA_031427575.1 Gallionellaceae bacterium | reverse complement strand
GGTTGCGCGGATGCAGCACCAGCGAGACGCCCATGGCTTCCCAGCGGCGACCCGCCAGTTCCGGGCGATGCGCGGTGGCGGAAGGGGGCATCTTGTCGCCTTTGACGTGAGAAAAAGCCACGCCACCACGTTCCAGCACATTGCCCTCTTCCAGGATGCAGCTTCTGCCGCCGCCGCCTACGGGTCTGTCCCAACTGTCGCGGTGAAATTTTTTGCCATCCACTTGTTCCAGACGCGCGACGATCAAGTCTTGCAGCTCGAACAAATATTGTTTTACCACTGCGGGATTGAAGCTGCTCATGTTAATTCCACTCAGATGATGTTAGGTGCGTATGATTTTACCACCCGCCCAAGATGCGCGGCGATGCGGCGATGTGGTGCGCTGTGACGAAGCAATTATTTTCGGTTGGCTGCAATTGCGCGGTAACCGATATCCCGGCGCATTTGGCAGCCCTCGAAATGAATTGCATCGGCAATTTTGTAAGCGCGCTTTTGTGCCACTTTCGCCATGGTACCCATCGCGGTAACGCACAGCACACGCCCGCCGTTGGTCACAACGCGGCCATCTTGCATGGTGGTGCCGGCGTGAAATACGTGGCTATCGTCATCGGTTTTTTTCGGCAGGCCGGTAATCACATCGCCTTTACGCGGTGTCCCGGGATAATTCGCGGCGGCCAGCACCACGCCCAGTGCGGTACGCCTGTCCCATTCCACCTCGATTTTATCTAGCGTACCTTTCACGGCATGTTCCATCAGTGTCAGCAAGTTGGTCTTCAGGCGCAACATGATGGGCTGAGTTTCCGGATCGCCCATGCGGCAGTTGAACTCCAGCACCTTGATACCGCCCTGCGCGTCTATCATCAGCCCGGCATACAAAAACCCGGTATAAGGCACACCCTCCTGCTCCATGCCGCGCACCACCGGGAGTATGACTTCGCGCAACACGCGCGCGTGAATATCCGGCGTGACCACCGGCGCGGGCGAGTACGCGCCCATGCCGCCGGTGTTGGGGCCGAGATCATGGTCGAGCAGACGCTTGTGATCCTGGCTGGTGGCCAAGGGCAACACATGTTTTCCATCTACCATGACGATGAAGCTGGCTTCTTCGCCGACCAAAAATTCTTCGATGACTACGCGAGCCTCTGCCTTACCAAGCCCATTGTCCTTTAGCATTATGTCGATTGCTGCAAAGGCTTCCAGTTTTGATTCCGCCACCACCACGCCTTTACCTGCCGCCAATCCGTCGGCCTTGATGACAATAGGTGCGCCATGCTTGTCAACATAAGCACGCGCATCCGCCGCATCAGTGAAGGTCTGGTAGAGCGCGGTGGGAATGTGGTGGCGCACCATGAAACGCTTGGCGAAATCCTTGGAGGATTCGAGCTGTGCTGCAGCCTTGGTCGGGCCGAAAATTTTCAGTCCGGCCAAGCGAAAGGCATCGACCACCCCTGCCGCCAATGGCGCTTCGGGGCCGACCACGGTGAGGTAAATCTGTTCACGTTGCGCGAAAGCAAGCAACTCCTCGATGCTTTCAAGCGCGACATTCTCCAGGCCATTTTCCACAGCCGTACCCGCATTGCCCGGCGCGACATACACTTTTTGCACCCGGGCATGCTGCGACAAACGCCAAGCCAGCGCATGCTCGCGGCCCCCGGAACCGATGACTAATAATTTCATATTATTTTCTCTAGATGATGGATTGACTTGGATGGCACCTATGGGCGAGCCTTTTTGTTGCCTGGTACAGGCTCTAACAACCCTTGAATTTATTTGCGGTGCATTATAAGTCGAGGTCGAGCAGGGTATTCTCGTCCACGTCGCTTGTTTCAGCGACTGTCGCAGCTCGCAGCTCGCAGCTCGATATAAAGCGTATCGGTATCCTGAAAATATTTAATCTTCATTGTTGAATCTCCTGTCGAAGAAAGCATTGTGTACCGTTTCGCCATCCGGTAACAGAACGATGCGAAGGAATCGGCCATCGGATTTCACTTTGGCGGACTAAATAGGGCGGAAATGCATCGTCTCTAAAATAGCGGGTGAATTTCACGACACTAGTACGCTGCAACTTCTTAAAACCTACCCCCCTCAATCCCCCCTTGTCAGGGGGGAAGCCTAGCTCCTCCCCTGACAAGGGGAGGCCGGAAGGGGTTGGTTTGCGAAGATTCATTCGTTACATGGTACTAATGCCTAAAATGCCGATACCCGGTAAACACCATCGCGATCCCATGCTCGTCCGCCGCTGCGATTACTTCCGCGTCGCGCATCGAACCACCAGGTTGTATCACTGCTTTCGCACCTGCTTCGGCCAGCAGGTCTATGCCGTCGCGGAACGGAAAAAATGCATCCGATGCCACGACCGAGCCGACTAAATTCAGTCTCGCATTTCCGGCCTTGATGACGGCGATGCGCGTACTGTCCACGCGGCTCATCTGCCCCGCGCCTACGCCGAGGGTCTGGCCGTTTTTGCAAAAGACAATGGCGTTGGACTTTACAAATTTCGCCACGCGCCAGGCAAACAGCAAGTCTTGAAGCTGCTGCGAGCTGGGCTGCGCCTTGGTCACCACCTTGAGTTGCGAGGCCTGCACGTTGAGCGCATCCGGCGTTTGCACCAGCAGGCCGCCGCTGACGCGCTTGAAATCGTAAGAATTATGCGCATTGGATAACGGCACGGTGAGTACGCGCACGTTCTGTTTTGCTGCGGTGATTTTGAGTGCGGCCTCGCTTGCGGAAGGCGCGATGATGAGTTCGACAAACTGGTTGGCGGTGATCTCGGCAGCACTATCGGCATCCAGCTCGCGGTTGAAGGCGATGATGCCGCCGAACGCGGAAGTGGTGTCGGTGGCATAGGCCAACTGGTAGGCTTTGTGTACGCTATCGGCGATGGCCACGCCGCACGGGTTGGCGTGTTTGACGATCACGCAAGCCGGTTGATCGAAAGTTTTGACCAGTTCCCAAGCCGCGTCGGCATCGCCGATGTTGTTGTAGCTTAACTCCTTGCCCTGCAACTGCGTGTAACCGGAGATGCTGCCCGGTACTGCAACCAGGTCGCGGTAGAAGGCCGCATTCTGGTGCGGGTTCTCGCCGTAGCGCATATCTTGCACCTTGGCGAAGTTGAAATTGATTTGCG
>JANPNS010000288.1:0-3799 GCA_031427575.1 Gallionellaceae bacterium | reverse complement strand
GGATAAACACCCAGCGCCAAAGTCTTTTGCTTGCCAGCGAAGCGATAAGCAAGCCGCCAATATTTTGCCCCGTTGGTTTGCACCAGCAGAAACAGGCCGCTGCCATCGGTAAGCTTCGCGGGCTTGTCGGTTGCCTTCGCCTTTTTCACCTCTATGTCGGTCAGTGCCATGCTTGCCCTTTGTTGGCATCAGGTGGTGACAACATACCAGATACCAACAAAAATACCAACAAATATGACTAGATACCAACAGACGAGGATGGACTTATTCGGACTAAAAAAGCCTTAGAGTCGTTTATTCATGCTGGTTTTGTGGACTTCTTTGGACTCCTTTGGAAGGGTATTTGGTGGTGATAGGTGGATTTGAACCACCGACCTCAGCGTTATGAGTGCTGCGCTCTAACCACCTGAGCTATATCACCGGTAACTGTTGACTGTTGTTGCTGGGAAGAGCGCGGCATTTTCCGGATTTAGCCACCGTTTGTCAATTACGCTGCATCCGGGAAAAAGCGCTGCGACCTAACTGCAAACTGCCGAGCGCAGCTCACTGCCGTCAAATGCCTTGTGTAACTTGGTAACTTTCTCTATCACCGCGATGTCTGGATTTTTCAATACAAATATCGTGAACTTGAGCTTGCTCTTGCGTTCTCCCACCACGGGCGTTTTTATGCCCTTGGCCGCAAGTTTATCCACAAATTTATGTGCCGCCTCGTTGGTCTTGAACACGCCCAATGAAATTGCGTTGTTCCATTTGCCCGGCTCCTGCACGATGAAATAGTCGACCACGCCGCGCGCCCTTAGTACAGAAATTTTCCTGTCGATTTCAGCGCGAGTTTTTGATGGTGGGATGTATGCCCAATAACCACTGACATATTCAACTTGCCGCTGTGACAACTGATCACCCAGATGCAGTGTGGCCAGGGCGGAGCTGGCTCGTTTAAGGTCACTGCCGGAAAATTCTCCCCACTCCAGACAAGCGGTGTCATTTATCGGCTGCACCTGTGCAGCTGCTGGAGCGGCTGCCGGCGAGGGCGCCACTACATGCACCTCAGGCAGCGATGGCGCGGGTGCATGCACCTCCGGTGGCGCAGGCAACAGTTTGATCTTTTCTTCGTTCAGCGCAGGTTGATGCAATAAATTTATATTTGCGCCGGTCAATAACCCGCCCCATTGCAGGTAGGCAAAGAATACAAGATTTGCTGCCAGCAACAACCAGAATAACCACTTCATCGCGCCCCCGATTCCTGATCTACTAAAAGACACCTCTAAAAATCCAACTTTTAGTTCCGGCATAACCTGAAGGTTAGCCTACACAGCAACTTCGTTGTGTCGCCATACTGCGTTACTCACAAAAAATAGCACCTTACATATCAAAACATATCAAACATATGCTGCGGCGCAATTTTTTGTTCGCGCCTTGTCTGACTTATAACCAGCCACTTGGCTACCGTCTTTTGGTAGCTTAGTGGAATGGCTAGTAGTGGGCACCTCTAAAAATCCAAACTCCGTCGCGATACTGCGTTGCTCACAAAAAATTACTCCTTACATATCATATATATGCGGCGTCGCAATTTTTTGTTCGCGCCTTGTCTCGCTTAGGATTTTGAATTTTTAGAGGCGCCCTAGTTTCATTAGAAATTTGAATTTTTAGAGGTGCCCTAAATTCTGTCCAATTAACTGCAAGCCACGCAATACCAGATTATCCTCCCGCAGCAGAGGTAGCTTGAGATGGGGTTGCACATAGTCAGCTGCGCCGCCGCTCAGCAGGCAGCGTGTCTCACCACGAACGGCCAGCGCCGCAAATTGCAAGTGTACTGCACCAACGGTGGCCTGGATCGCTCCGCTCAATGCGGCATCGGCAGTATTGCGCGGGAATTCGTGCCAGCTCCCTTCGTTTTCCCCCAACTCTAGCTGGGCAGCACCAATGGCCAGGCTGCGCCACATCATATCTATTCCGGGCAAGATCAGTCCGCCGAGGAATTCGCCCCCGGCAGACAGCGCATCCACCGTGGTAGCCGTACCGCAATTCACCACCAGCCAGGCCACGTGTCCTTGCTGGCGTGCTGCAATAAGCGCCGCCCAGCGATCGCTACCGAGTTGCGCAGGATGACGGTAGGTGTTGCGCACACCGCATTGCTCAACTTTGGCTGCGATGAACTCGATCGGACAAGGCCATGCAGCACAGACTGCGCGCAATTGCTGCATCATGTGCTCGCCCGCAACATTGGCTACCAGGATTTTGTGAGGGGGCGGCAACTCCGAAAATATTTTGTGCAATGAAGCAAGCTGCGCATTTTCCAGTTTGCCCTGGCGCAACCACACATCGTCCTCGACCAGCGCCCACTTGACGCGGCTGTTACCGGCATCAATCAGCAGAGCTATCATGAGGCAGCTAAACTGATTTCTCCGGCATGGAATATTTGCATGCCTTGCGCTGTTTCCAGGATAAGCGCACCGCTCTCGTTCACGCCGCGCGCGATACCCGCCACGCTGCTACCATCAGACAACAACACCCGTGCTTGCTGATTGTGCCAAGCGTGACAGCTTTCCCATTCCGCCCGGAATGGGGCAAAGCCGTGGCTGGAGAATTTGAGTAATGCCCCATGCAGCTCGCGCAATATCACGGCCAGCAGGGTGTTGCGTTCGGGCACAGGGGTTACTGATTGGGTGGCCACCATGTCGGTCAAACTGGTTACCGCTTGATCAATTCGCGGCAGCAAATATTGTGGCAGTGACAGATTGAGGCCGATGCCGATTACGGCATGACAAGCGCCGGTGGCTTGTCCGCCTGTATCTATTAAAATGCCGGCCAGCTTGTGTCCTCGCCACATGACATCATTGGGCCACTTCAGACCGATTTCACTAACGCCCATTTCGTTCAGCGCACGAGCAAGCGCAACACCTATGGCAAGGCTCAAGCCCGTCAGTGAAGCTGTCCCGGTTGTGAAGCGCCACAGCAAGGAAAGACAGATATTGCTGGCATACGGCGCTATCCAGCGGTGTCCCTGTCGGCCGCGACCTGCATGCTGAAACTCGGCCAGACACACATAGCCACCGGGCACCTGCATGCCGGCCTTACGCATGAGGTAGAGGTTCGTCGAGTCGATTTCATCGAGTATATCCAAATGTGAAACAAGAGCTTGCGCGGGTCTGGCGAGAGTTCCCAGGATAGTATCTGCGCAAAGCAATTCCACGCGATTTTCCAAACGGTAACCACCGCCACGTACGGAGCTTATACCGAGTCCAAACGCGGTGAGCGATTTTAATTTTGCGGACACGGCGCTACGACTGATTCCGAGGCGCGTGGCGATCTCGCTACTGGAATGAAGCTGGCCATCGTTTAGTAGGCTTATTAATTGCATACGTGCGTCCTTAAAGCACAGTGTAGCAAATCGACTGTGCCTTGCATCCGGTGAAGTAAGTCTAAACACGTCCTTGACTTACATAGGATACATAAATAGAGTTAATGACCCAATCCAGACATTAACAGCGGGGAACATATATGTGGAAGAAAGAAGATACTAATTCCGGTCGTCCGTCTGAATCCAATACACAGGCGTATACCGTGCCGGAGACAAGCACGCGTACCGAACGCGTCGCCTGTATCGGTGCCACCATTTCCATCAAAGGTGATTTAAGCGGTGGAGAGGATATGATCGTTGAGGGGCGCATTGAGGGTAAGATTGATCTCAAACAGCATAAGGTCACGGTGGGAAAGAAAGGCGTGGTGCGTGCAGAGATACGCGCCCGAATTATTTTCATCGAGGGCGATGTGCTGGCGGCCTTGGTGGCAGCCGGTG
>JANPNS010000287.1:0-3087 GCA_031427575.1 Gallionellaceae bacterium | reverse complement strand
GAAACTCAGGGAGATTCTCGACGTGCTGGAGCCGGCGCAGATCCAGTTGCAGGAAACCGTTTACGGCCTGCGTCATTATCAGCAGCGGCTCGAACTGGATCCGCAGCGCCTGCGCGAAGTCGAAGCCCGGCTCGACGCCGTGCATACCGCGGCGCGCAAATTCAAGCTGCAGATCGCCGACATTCCCGAGCGGCTGCACGACGAAGCGGAATAGTCATTCTATTCAATGAGGAGCAACGCAGCTGGGCAGGCAAATAAATGTGCCAATTGCCCTGTCCAACTACGGTCTCTAGGATCATGCAATTCATTTGGTTGTACGACATCTTGACTCGTCCCATAGCGTCCCCCTCGTTGTTTTTATGGAGGCGCATTATCGCGCCGTTTGATCAGGCTACCCCGCTTTCCCCATGATCCGCATGGGGGGCGGCACTTCAAAACCCGATAAGCACCAGCCCTTTCCGCTTCGAGTTTTTCGCCAGCGTCCGGTCCAGGGTAGCCATGTGACTTGCGCCTAATTCCAGCGCCACAGCAAGATGCAGCGAATCCCCGGCGCGCAGTCCGTGTTGGTGTGGCTTAACCATTTTCGCCGCCTGCCTGTATGCACTCCGGCCTACAGGAACAAGCCGCAGACCGCCCGCCACCAACAGATCAAATTCCTTGTGTACCCGTTTTGCGTTGGCTTCGGATAGCTGGCCAGTGCGCAGCTTGATGGAGATGGCGCTGGAAAACTCAGTCAGCAACCAGTCACTACTGATCGGCGCATCCCTCAGCCCGGCATACCATGCCAACACGTCCGACGTTTTCGGCTCGACTGTCAGCAGCGCCACAATGACGCTGGTGTCCACGTAGATCATCAGTAGCGCGCCTCTTGCCGCATCCGTTTCACTACCGGTTTCGTTATCGGCATGGCGGTGTGCAGCTTGGCAAGGCGGCTCAAAAAGGCAGCCTTGTCAAAAGCCTTTTCCGGTGCCAAGGTGATTTCGCCCGCCGGGGTAATGCTGGCTTCAACACTGTCACCTTCTTGTAACCCCGCCGCCCGTGTGCATTCCATTGGCAGGCGTACCGCCAGACTATTACCCCATTTCGCTATCTGCAATCTCATTTTTGTACTCCGTTTGTTTATACAAGTAGATACATATTAGCACTTCGGGCGGCAATGGCAAGCCCTCATTTTCTCCTGTCCAGCCACGCCGGGGATGTGGCGGCAGCGTATTCAATTCGCGCGGCATTTTTCAGCGTCAAGCAACGAAGCAATGCGGGTTGCACGGCTATACGTTGCCCGCCCTGCCCTTTGCCGCTGTCGTGCAAGCCACGCCCGCATTAGCTTTGCGCCCGCACGAAGGTATGCAAAGATTTTCAATCGGGCGACTGGATGGCGGCGCACTGGTATGGACAATCTGCCCCAACTGCCCCAACTCGCTTTTGAAAAGTTGGGGCAGCGCAAACCAAATAAACACGCCATGCCCCAACCTGCCCCAACTGGTTTTAAGATGCGCCGGGTATAAAGCAGCATCAATGGCCAGCAGAATTCGCACGAAACGGGATCACTTGCGCGCCCACTTTTAAGGTGTCCAGGTAGTCCGCCCATGCTTGCATCATGGCAGTACGTTCCGGCAGATACATGCGCCACATTTCCCGCTTGTATACTGCCTTCACCTTGTTGGCCTCTTCGTGTGCAAGCTGGCGCACCAGCCATTCCTGCTTGTAGCCCATGTTGTCGAGTATGGTTGAGGCCATGGCGCGGAAGCCGTGCGGGGTCATTTCATCATTGCTCCACCCCATCCGCCGCAATGCGGAGCCGATCGCGTTATCACTCATCGGACGGTCATGGTCGCGCTCGCCGTGGAACATGTACTTGCCGTGTCCGGTCAGTGGGTGTATCTCGCGCAGTATTTCCACGGCTTGCCGTGCCAGCGGGACGATGTGCTGCGTTTCAGTTTTGGTAACGAAGTACACTCACTCCGCCGCATCCAGGTTAACGTCCTTCCATTCCATCTTGCGCAGTTCCCCGGGCCGCACAAACAGCAGCGGCGAAAGCCGGAAAGCACAACGCACAATGAACGATCCTTGATAGCCGTCAATATCGCGCATCAGTTCACCCACTTTTTGCGGATCGGTGATTGCGGCAAAGTGCTTATCCCGCTTCATCGGCGGCAGCGCGCCGCGCAGATCGCCCGAAGGGTCACGCTGGGCGCGCCCGGTGGCCACGGCATAGCGGAATATCTGCCCACAGTTCGCAAGGGTGCGATGTGCAGTTTCCAGTGCGCCCCGGCTTTCAATGCGGCGGATTGCTGCCAGCAGTTCGGGAGCGGCAACCTCGGCAATCGGGCGCGCACCGATCCACGGGAAAATATCTTTTCCCAGCCGGGCGATAATTTTGCTTGAATGGTTTTCTTTCCAGCTGGGCGAATGGCGGATAAACCACTCGCGGGCGATTGCTTCAAAGCTGTTGACTGCCAGCTCGACTTGTGCGGCCTTTTGCGCCTGTTTCACTGCGCCGGGGTCGGTATCGTTCGCCAGCAGCTTGCGTGCATCATCGCGGCGGTCACGGGCATCGGCCAGGCTCACATCAGGATAAACACCAAGCGCCAAAGTCTTTTGCTTGCCAGCGAAGCGATAAGCAAGCCGCCAGTACTTCGCGCCGTTGGGTTGCACCAGCAAAAACAGGCCACCCCCATCCGTAAGCTTCACGGGCTTGTCGGTTGCCTTCGCCTTTTTCACTTTTATGTCGGTCAGTGCCATGTTGCCACCGTTGTTGGTATCAGGTGATGCCAACAGGCCACCTCTAAAAATCCAAACTCCGTCGCTATGCTGCGTTGCTCCTAAAAAATTACTCCTTACATATCAAACATATGCTGCGTCGCAATTTTTTGCTCGCGCCTTGCCTAGCTTAGGATTTTGAATTTTTAGAGGTGGCCAACATACAAAATACCAACATTTGTTGGTATATTGCAACGGATGGGGATGGACTGCTTTGGCAAAATTAACAAAAAAATATTCGATTTTACTAAATCGAGCTCCTACATTGCATAGATTTGGAATACAAGCTTTTGATCCCATAATTATCCTTGGACAAGCGATTCATCT
>JANPNS010000286.1:0-2704 GCA_031427575.1 Gallionellaceae bacterium | reverse complement strand
CTACCAGTTTTATGCACGCCATATATTACGGCTCAACGAACTGGACGAGGTGCGCGAGGGGGTGGAGAAGCGCGATTATGGCGAGTGGGCACACAGTATTTTGCATCGTTTTCATCAGCAGTACCCGCTGCTTACACAACACGGGCAGGAGGAGTTGAGCGCTGCATTGCACCGCATCAGTGATGAAGTATTCGCACCCGCGATACAGCGCGACTATCTGGCGCGCGCCTGGTTGCAGCGCTGGCAACAGGCGATTCCCGTTTATCTTGAAGCTCAGCTAAAAAGCGAGGAAGAAGGCTGGCGCTATCAAAATGGCGAAGTGCCATTTGAATTGCCGTTAACTGACGCATTGCTCATGCACGGACGCATAGACCGGGTGGATGTAAAAGATAAACAGAATCGTGTGCTGGACTACAAGATGATGGACGCGACCAGGCTGCGCAATAAACTCAAAGAGGCGGGTGAAGACGTGCAGCTGGCCTGCTACGCTCAAGTGTACGAGGCCGAAGAAGCTGCATTTATCAGCATCGAAAAGGACAAGGTGATTTCAGTTGCGCCGCCGCAGGATGTGGCGCAACTGGCGCGAGCCAATATAGAGCGGCTACTGACCGTATTCGAACAGATGCGCACTGGCACTGCCTTGCCCGCGCACGGGGTGGAGGAGGTCTGTCAGTATTGCGAGATGCGCGGCTTGTGCAGGAAGGGTGAGTGGCAGGTGAATGAGCATGGATAACAGCATCGCCCTCAACCCCCAGCACAGCGTGGTAGTGGAAGCCTGCGCCGGCAGCGGCAAGACCTGGCTGCTGGTGTCGCGCATTTTGCGGCTACTGCTGGCCGGTGTGCGGCCTGCCGAAATTCTTGCCATTACCTTTACCCGTAAAGCCGCGCAGGAAATGCAGGCGCGGCTGCACGAATGGCTGCACCTGCTCGCCACGCAAGATGACGCTACGCTGCAAGATTTTCTCAAGAAACGCGAGCTGCATGAAATTGACAGTGACATGCTGGCGCGCGCACGCGTCCTGTATCGCGATTTTTTGCTGGCGCAGCCCGCGATCACCATCAACACCTTTCACGGCTGGTTCATGCAAATCATCCAGCGCGCACCGTTGAATGCCGGTGTGCCGGTCGGCATGCAACTGCTGGAGCGCACCTCGGCGCTGCACCAAGAAGCATGGCAGGCGTTAGCCGAGTCGCTGCGTGCCGCACCCGAAAGCGAAACTGCGCTGAAGATGCAATGGCTGTTCGCGGAATATGGTTTGCACAACACGCACGCGCTGCTGAAAAATTTTATCGATAAGCGCGCCGAGTGGTGGGCCTATACCGCGACTCTCTCCCCCAGCCTGCCCCCTCGCAAGCTATCCCCCCGTGGGGGAGGGGAGCGCGTTAGCGCGGGAGATGGCACAGCAGCCTGGGCAGTGGAAAAACTATGCAGCGAACTGGAAGTGGACCTGGATGCTGATCCGATTGCCGATGCCTGCGCAGATGCGACACTGCAAGCCGCCGTGCTAGCCTTTGCGCAGGCGCTGGCAACAGGGACAGAAGTGCAGCGCAATAATGCCCGCAAACTGCAAGTCGCCTGGGAAGCAACCGACGATCAGGCGCGCTTCGCGGCATTGTCGTCCGCGCTGTACACCCAGGCCGACGAGCCGCGCAGTTTTAAGCCGACCAAAAATCAAAACGCCGAGACCTTCCTGTTTGCGCGTGATGTGTTGTTCGACAGGCTGCAAGCCGTGCGAGATGTCTTGACCGAACTCGAAGTGCTGCGCATGAACGACGCCGTACTTCATTGCGGAGTCGCGCTGCTGGAACATTTCCAGCAGCTGAAACTGCGGTCACAGCAAATGGATTTCACCGATGTGGAATGGCAGGTGTGCCGCTTGCTCAACCAGAGCGATTGCGCGGAGTATATGCAGTACAAACTGGATAGCCGCTACCGGCATGTGCTGCTGGACGAGTTTCAGGATACCAATCCGGTGCAATGGCAGATTCTGCAAGCCTGGTTTTCCGCGTCCGCAGCGGTGGAGTCGCGGCCCACGGTTTTTGTGGTGGGCGATCCCAAGCAATCCATCTATCGCTTCCGCCGTGCCGATGCGCGCCTTTTTGGCGAGGTGAGCGGCTGGTTGCAGCAAGAGTTCGGCGCACATTATTTGAGCCAGAACGTCACGCGGCGCAATGCCCCGGCGGTGTTGCAAGCGGTGAACGATGTGTTTGCGCAACAACCGGATGGCTTTGTGGATTTTGAGGAACACTTTGCGCATCATACGGATTTGGCTGGCCACGTTGTCGCCATGCCACTCATCAGAGGACAGAACGAGCAAACACCCAGTGAATTGGAATTGCGCAATCCGCTCATCACTCCGCGTGAAGAAAAACAAAGCGGCGAACGCGAACTTGAGGCGGAGCAATTTGCCGCTCAAATTGCCGACATCGTGGCGAATTGGAGCGTGCAGGATCAGGACGGCACGCCGCGCCGCGCCGAGTACCATGACATCATGGTGCTGGTGCGCAAGCGCATTAATCTGCGCGTGTACGAACACGCCTTGCGCGCGCGCCACATCCCATTTTTGACCTCGCGTCGCGGCGGGCTGCTCGACACGCTGGAAGCGGAGGACATACAGGCGCTGCTGACTTTTCTTATCACCCCGTTCGCCGATCTGGAGCTGGCGCAAACGCTGCGCTCGCCGATTTTTTCTTGCTCCGATGA
>JANPNS010000285.1:0-3424 GCA_031427575.1 Gallionellaceae bacterium | reverse complement strand
GCGCACCAGTTTCAATCGGGCCTTGCACAAGCGCCCGGTTCCGACAGAGCTGGTCGATGCGGCCATCGATCATGTGATACAAAAAGTTTTCGCGCTGGGCGAACGGGAGATCGCTTCCCGCCAGATAGGCGAAATGGTGATGAAGGAATTGTTGAAGCTGGATAAAGTGGCCTACATCCGTTTTGCCTCGGTGTACAAAAGCTTTCAGGATGTGGGTGATTTTGCCGACGCGGTCGAGGCGGTGCGCAAATCACCGGCGCGGCGGAAAAAGCCTGCAGTTTGACCATGGCGACAACAGAGGACTGCAAATGGATGGCGCATGCGCTGCATTTGGCAGAGCGTGGCCTGTACACCACCAGTCCGAATCCTCGCGTCGGTTGCGTGCTGGTGCGCGAGGATAAAGTGGTGGGTGAAGGCTGGCACCAGCGTGCCGGGGAAGCGCATGCGGAGGTGATCGCACTAGGCGTAGCGGGTGAGTTGGCGCGCGGCGCGACTGCTTATGTCACGCTGGAGCCATGCAGCCATCACGGACGCACTCCGCCCTGTCACGAAGCGTTTGTAGCAGCTGGGGTAGCGCGTGTAGTGGCGGCAACGCAAGACCCCAATCCGAAGGTGGCAGGGCAGGGCTTGACAAAATTGCGCGCTGCCGGCATTGAGGTCGAGTGCGGCTTGATGGAAGCTGCAGCACGTGAATTGAACATCGGATTTTTTGCGCGCATGACGCGCGGCACGCCGTGGCTGCGCAGCAAAATCGCGATGAGCCTGGATGGCCGCACCGCACTTAAAAATGGCGCGAGTAAATGGATTAGCGGCGAAGCTGCACGGCAGGATGTGCAGCACTGGCGCGCCCGTTCTTGCGCTGTGCTCACCGGCATCGGCACGGTGCTGGCAGATGATCCGCTGCTCGACGTGCGCGACATTGAAACATCGCGCCAACCTTTGCGCGTCGTGCTGGATAGCCAGCTGCGCATTCCGCTTACTGCACGCATCCTGAATCTATCCCCCTCCCCCTCGGGGGGAGAGCTTGCGAGGGGGCAGGTTAGGGGAGAGGGAAACACTCTGATCTTCACCGCCACTACCGATGCGAAAAAAATTTCCGCACTGGAAAAGTTGGGCGCGCGCGTCATCGTATTGCCGGATGCGAATGGACACGTGGATTTAAAGGCAGCGCTACGGCACCTAGCGGCAAGTGGTTGCAATGAAGTGCTGGTGGAAGCGGGCAGCGCATTGAATGGCGCGCTGTTGCAGGCGGGGTTGTTAGACGAACTGGTGTTGTATCTGGCACCGCAGTTGCTGGGCGATATGGCGCGCGGCATGGCGCAACTGGGCGAACTGACATTACTGGAACAGCGCGTAGAATTGGAATGGCAGGATGTGCGCAATGTAGGGAAAGATTTGCGCATCGTGGCGCGGGTGAAAAAATAACCAAGGTCATCCCCTCCACATTGCAGGGGGAGGGTTAGGGTGGGGGTAGAGATTTTGTTCGGAGATCACCCCCCCCATCCTGGCCTTCCCCCTAAAAGGGGGAAGGAACTTTTTCAGGGGCAGGAGCAAAAAATGTTCAGCGGCATCATCGCAGATGTAGGCATCATCACCCGCGTGGCAGACCGGGACGGCGGCCTGCGCCTTTCAATAGAAACACGCGCGCTGGGCATGGACGATGTGCGACTCGGCGACAGCATAGCAGTGTATGGGGTATGTCTCACCGTGGTAAAAGTTGAAGGTAATTCATTTGACGTGGATGTATCACGCGAGACACTCAATTGCACCACCGGGCTGGCGACGCAGGGCGCGCGCGTCAACTTGGAAAAGGCGCTGCGGCTGTCCGATAGACTAGGCGGACATCTGGTCAGCGGCCATGTGGATGGCGTGGGCGAGGTGATAGAATTTGCCGATCTTGGCGAGAGCTGGAAACTCGGTGTGTGCGCCCCGCAAGAGCTGGCAAAATACATCGCGGTAAAAGGCTCCATCGCCATCAATGGCGTGAGCCTGACCGTGAATCAGGTCGAGGGTGCGGCGTTCAACGTGAATCTGATTCCGCATACGTTGGCTGTGACTACGCTCAATGAGTTGCACACCGGCTCAAAAGTAAATCTGGAAATTGATTTGATCGCGCGTTACGTTGAACGGATGATGCAGGCCAGATAAATCGGACAGTAAATGACAAAAGACATTGCACCAATCCAGGACATCATCACCGAAATCCGCGCCGGACGCATGGTGGTGCTGGTGGACGAGGAAGACCGCGAGAACGAAGGCGATCTGCTGTTCGCCGCCGAATTTGTCACGCCGGAAAAAATTAATTTCATGGCCAAGCATGGGCGCGGCCTGATCTGCCTGACGCTGACCGAGGCGCATTGCAAGCAGCTCAGCCTGCCGCTGATGGTGCGCGACAACGGTTCGCCGCTGGGCACTAACTTTACGCTGTCCATCGAAGCCGCGAGCGGCGTGACCACGGGTATTTCTGCCGCTGACCGGGCGCGTACGGTGCAAGTGGCGGCGGATAAAAATGCCAAGCCCGCCGATATTGTGCAGCCGGGACATATTTTTCCGCTGATGGCGCAGAACGGAGGGGTGTTGATTCGTGCCGGGCATACCGAGGCAGGTTGTGATCTGGCGCAATTGGCGGGGCTGACGCCTGCTTCGGTGATCTGCGAAATTCTCAAGGACGATGGCGAAATGGCGCGGCTGCCGGATTTGATCGAGTTTGCCCAGCTGCATGGTTTAAAAATCGGCACCATCGCCGATCTGATCGAACATCGCAGCCAGCACGAGAAGCTGATCGAGCGCGTGGCGCGCCGCCCGGTGCAAACTGCTTATGGCAAGTTTGATCTGGTTAGCTATGTCGACAAGACTACGCAGCGCACCCATCTCGCGTTGGTGAAAGGCGATATACAGCCGCAAGCGGAAACCCTGGTGCGCGTGCATGAGCCGCTGTCGGTGCTGGATTTTCTGGAACAGGCGAGCTTCAGGAATTCGACCAGTGTGCATGACGCGTTGCTGAAAATCAGCCAGTCATCCGCCGGAATATTGGTGCTGTTGCATCGCGGCGAATCCTCAAAAGAATTGCTGGCGCGTGCGGTCGCCGCGCCGGAGGCGCACCATGTTGCGCAGTGGGATCCGCGCAGTTACGGCATCGGCGCGCAGATCCTGCGCGACCTCAATGTCGGCAAGATGCGTTTGCTGGCCACCCCGCGCAAGCTGCCGAGCATGGCGGGATTTGGATTGGAAGTGGTGGGCTATGTTCATCACGAATAACAGGGCATCTCTAAAAATCCAACAACGTCGCAATACTGCGTTGCTCACAAAAAATTACTCCTTACATATCAGACATATGCTGCGTCGCAATTTTTTGCTCGCGCCTTGTCTTGCTTAGAACTTTGAATTTTTAGAGGTGCCCAACAGGGAATAATCATGAAAGAAA
>JANPNS010000284.1:0-3582 GCA_031427575.1 Gallionellaceae bacterium | reverse complement strand
GAATAATTACGGGCCAACATTGAAGCGGTTCGTTGCCTTGCAAGTGCGCGGCAGCGAGCACGAGCGCGAATTGCTGGCAGATTTTCGCGAGCATCTGTTCAGCCGGGGCGAGCCGGATAGGGCAGCTTTGATCGGCGGCCTGGCGATTTTGCGCGACACTGATTTGCGCGCGGTTCTGCCACAATTAACGCAGCCGGCGCTGGTGATTTCCGGTGAACGCGATACGTTGTCGCCGCCCGCAGCTTCGGCATATTTGGCTGAAACATTAGCCGATGCGCGTCTGGTGAAAATAAAGGGCGCGGCTCATGCGCCCTTCCTGTCGCACCCGGATATTTTTGTGGAACACCTTACGGGGTTTATGCATGAACGAATTTGAAATTGACAAACGCGCGTTGCGCCGCTCCTTCAACCGCGCAGCCAACGGTTACGATGCCGCCGCCGTGTTGCAGCGCGAAGTATGCAGCCGCATGCTGGAGCGGCTTGATTACATGAAGCACAAGCCGACGCGCGTGCTGGATGCGGGCAGCGGTACCGGCTGGGGTACACGCCAACTGGCGCAGCGTTATGCCAGTGCGCATGTCGTCGCACTCGATATCGCGCAGAACATGCTGCATGCCGCGCGCGATAAATCGAGCTGGTGGCGCAAATTATTCGACAGCGGCAAGCAAAGTTATCTCTGCGCCGATGTCGAGGCGCTGCCGCTGGCGGCCAACAGCATGGAGCTGGTATGGTCCAACCTGACCGTGCAATGGTGCAATGATTTACCGGCGACTTTTGTCGAGCTGCAGCGCGTGCTCAAGGTGGAAGGGCTGCTGATGTTCTCCACCTTCGGCCCGGATACCCTGAAAGAACTGCGCGCCGCTTTTAGTGGCGCGGATGATTACAATCACACCAACCGCTTTGCCGACATGCACGACATCGGCGATATGCTGGTAGCAGCCGGTTTTGCCGAGCCGGTGATGGACATGGAAGCCATCACGCTTACCTATAATGACGTCAAGGCAGTGATGCAGGATTTGCGCAGTATAGGCGCGCACAATGTGACTGCCGGGCGGGCACAGGGCATGATGGGGAAGAGGGCGTGGAACACGGTGCTAGAGAATTACGAAGGCTTGCGCCGCGACGGCAAATTGCCTGCCACTTTCGAAGTTGTTTATGGTCATGCCTGGAAGCCGCAGCCGAAAAAAATTGCTGACGGGCGGGCGATTATTAAGACGCCATTCAAGCTATGAACCTGGAAAAAGCAGCTGGCCACAGAGAACACAGAGTTCACAGAGAAAGCAATGGATTGCCGTTAATAGTAATCTCAACCATCAGGTGAACATGAAAATATGTAACCTGCACTTCTCTGTGTCCTCTGTGATCTCTGTGGCTCGAATGGAGGTTTTAGGATGAATTACTTCGTTACAGGCACCGACACCGGCGTCGGCAAAACGCTGATCAGTTGCGCGCTGCTGCATGGCTTTGCCGCGCAAGGCAAACGTGTGGTCGGCATGAAGCCGGTGGCGGCGGGTTGGGACGAGGATGGACAGAACGCGGACGCTGGAGTGAATGAAGACGTAAGCCAGTTGCGCGCCTCCAGCAATATTCTGGCAGCGCTCGGCCAGATCAATCCATATAATTTTCCGCATCCCGTGGCACCGCATATTGCCGCGCGTGCTGCCGGCGTGCACATCGAGCTTGCGCGCATACTGGCCTCATATCACGAGCTGGCTGCGCAGGCGGATGTGGTGATCGTGGAAGGGGTGGGCGGTTTCAAAGTGCCGCTGAATGAGCTGCAGGATAGTGACGAACTGGCACAGCAACTGAATTTACCCGTGATATTGGTGGTGGGCATGCGCCTCGGCTGCCTTAATCATGCCTTGCTGACTGCAAGTGCGATCGAGGCATGCGGATTGGTGTGTGCGGGCTGGGTGGCCAACGTGCTGGATGGCGGGATGCCTGCGTTAGCGGAAAATATCGAGGCGTTGCAACAGCGCTTGGCTGCTCCGCTATTGGGAACGGTGCATTTCCAGTCGCAGCCGGATGCAAGTGTGGTGGCCGCACAACTCAATATCGAATTGCTTGGAGAAATTAAATCGGATGCGTGATCCAGCATCATCGCTGTGTTTTATCAGCGCACCAGTCGCTCTTTATTTACCTTGCTTGAGGTATGATAGATGGATATGAAAAAATGTCTGTGAGCACACTTCTTACCTTGCGAGACAAACAATGTCATTGAACGGCATCTCTGAAAAATCTTCCCCACTACCTGTCCGGCTGGCTATATTGCTGCGCGAATCACGCTGGCTATTGCTGGTTGCGGTGGCAATATACCTGGTACTTATTCTGTATGGCTATGACCGCAACGATCCTTCCTGGTCGCACAGCGCAAGCGGTGCGATGACGCACAATCCGGGGGGCGTGCTGGGCGCGTGGCTGGCGGATTTAATGCTGTATGTGTTCGGCATGTCTGCCTGGTGGTGGGTGGGTCTGTTGTTGCAACGGGTGTGGGCAGGCTACCGCTATATATCTCCCGATAGTATTTTCGATCGCCGTGCCTTGTGGGTGGCACTGGCAGGCTTTACTGTGTTGCTGCTGGCCAGCAGTGCGCTGGAAGCGCTGCGTTTGCATAGTCTGCATGCCGCGCTGCCACTTGCGCCGGGCGGCATGCTGGGCATGGTGCTGGGCGATGGCCTGGCGCGTGTGATTGGTTTTACCGGTGCCACCTTGTTCCTGCTGGCGCTGATGGCCACCGGGTTTAGTCTGTTCAGCGGCTTGTCCTGGTTGCGTTTCACTGATCGTATAGGAGCGGCGCTCGAAGCACTTTATTTCTGGGCGTTGAATTCCTGGCAAACCTGGCAGGACAAGCGCATCGGCGTGCAGGCATTGAGTGAGCGCAGGGTAGTGGTGGAAGAGGAGAAACGGCGGGTGGAGGACCACCAGCCGATTTATATCGACCAGCCGCTGTTTGAAATTCAGCAATCATCGCGCGTGGCGGCAGAAAGACAGGTGCCGTTGTTCGCCGACATGCCGGATTCGCTGCTGCCACAACTGAGTTTACTGGACAAGCCTGCGCATGAAGTCGAGATGCTGTCCGCCGACACGCTGGAATTCACCTCGCGCCTGATCGAGCGCAAGCTCAAGGATTTCGGCGTGGAAGTTAAAGTGGTAGCGGCCTATCCGGGGCCGATCATTACCCGCTATGAAATCGAACCGGCGGTTGGGGTAAAGGGCAGCCAGATCACCAGCCTGGTCAGGGATTTGGCGCGCGCGCTGTCAGTGGTCAGCATACGCGTGGTAGAGACTATTCCGGGCAAGGCCTATATGGCGCTGGAGCTGCCCTATCCGAAACGTCAGATCGTGAAACTGTCCGAGATACTTGGCTCGCAGGCTTATGCCGACATGCATTCGCCGCTGACCATGGCCATGGGCAAGGACATTTCCGGTAAGCCGGTGGTAGCGGATCTGGGCAAGATGCCGCACGTGCTGGTGGCGGGCACGACCGGCTCCGGTAAATCGGTGGCGATTAATGCCATGATATTAAGCCTGCTCTATAAAGCCACGCCGCAACAGGTACGCCTGCTGCTGGTCGATCCCAAG
>JANPNS010000283.1:0-2247 GCA_031427575.1 Gallionellaceae bacterium | reverse complement strand
AGAAATTTTAACGCTTACATATCAAACATATGCGGCGCGGTAAAATTTCTTTCGCGCCTTGTCTCGCTTAGGATTTTGAATTTTTAGAGGTGCCCTAAATATTGCCATAATGACGTGACTGGAGCAGTGTCTATTTCTTGCGTTTGAATGCGGCACGGCGACTGGTTGTTCAAGCGCATCTTATGCTGTAAAGCGCGCAACATGCGGTAGATAGTGCATACTTCCTGCGCCAGCCCTTGGTCTACCAAACCCAGCTTTCCGGCGAGCATCAGCAGTGCCAGGCTACCGCTATTGGCGGTTAACTCCGGGTAGGCGTGAGCATGCGCCAATACCAGGAATTGCACCATGAACTCGATATCCACCATGCCGCCGCGATCATGCTTGAGATCGAACAGGCCGCTGTTATTCGGGTGAGCATCCAGCATTTTCTGTCGCATCGCCACAATTTCCTGACGCAGCGAATGCAGGTCACGCGATTTGCGCAATAGTTCGATACGGATAGTTTCAAATTGTCGGCCCACGTTGGCATCCCCGGCACAAAAGCGCGCTCGTGTCAGCGCCTGATGTTCCCATACCCATGCGTGTTGTTGCTGGTATTCCGCGAATGCGGGAATGGAACTGACCAGCAGGCCGCTGGCGCCATTCGGGCGCAGACGCAAATCGGTTTCATACAGACGGCCGGCCGAGGTATAGCTGCTCAACTGGGTGTTGATGCGCTGTGCCAGTCTGGCGTAGATTTCAGCTGCGTCCGGATGCGGGTCGTCGTACAGAAAAATGACATCGAGATCGGCCGCATAACCCAGTTCGCGGCCACCCAGCTTGCCATAGGCGATGATGGCGAATTGCGCCTGTGGCTGATGTTTTTTGCGCGCATCGCGCCAACTCAGTTGCAACACATGGCGCAGGATCAGGTCGGCCAGATCGCTGAGATGATCGCTCAGCTTTTCCAGCGGCAACAGCCCGTGCAAGTCCATCGCCAGCAAATGAAAGACCTGGCTGTGCTGGAACTGGCGCAGTGTATCCATTTCCCGCTCTGTGTCTGTATTACATGCTGCCAGCTGTTCCTGCAATATGTTATCGAGTGCCGCCCAATCGGGAGCGCGATAAATTTCGCGGGCATCCAGTAATTCATCCAGCAGGATGGGGTGCTGAATCAGATAGTCACAAGCCCATTCACTGGCGCTGGCGATGTTTACCAATCGTTCCAGTACCTGCGGGTATTCCGTCAGAAAGGCCAGATAAGAGGCGCGGCGGCTGATGCTTTCCAGCAGCTTGAGCACGCGCGGCAAGGTTTGGTCGCGGTTGACCGGGATGGCACACAGTGCGATGAATTGCGGAATCAGTTTGTCCAGGCGCTGTCGGCTGCTCTCCGGCAGTTGACGGTAGCGTGTACTGTCACGAATTTGTAGCAACTGTCCGGCCGGATTCGTGGCGTCGACATAACCCAATTCCCCCAGCCCATCGCGCAATTCTTTCACATCCATGTCGTCGCGCCACAATGTGCTTTCCACAGAATCACTTTGCTGTGTGCTGAAAATAAGTGCGAACTGTGCGCTTACCAAGGCACGGTAATGATCCAGTTGCTTCAACAGGGCAGGATAATCAGAATAGCTCATGCTCTCTGCGATCAGCGCCTGATCGCCTGTGTTTTCCGGCAGATCCTGTGTTTGCTGGTCGTCCAGATATTGCAGGCGGTGCTCCAGGTTGCGCAAAAATGTATAGGCAGTGCTTAATTCGGTTACGGTGTCCGGTGTGAGCAAGCCGATCTTGCCCAGCTGTTGCAATACTTGCAGGGTAGGTCGAATGCGCAGGCTGGCATCGGATCCACCGCGTATCAATTGGAACACCTGAGCGATGAATTCGATTTCGCGGATGCCTCCCGGCCCCAGTTTGATGTTGTTCAGGCGGTCGCGTCGCTGCACCTCCTGGCGGATTTGGGCATGCAGTTTGCGCATCGATGCGAATGCGCCGAAGTCGAGATATTTGCGGAATACGAAAGGCTGTGTGAGCTGCATGAGTTCGTTAACGCAAGACTCGCGCAGCGATTCGTTTGCCCCAAGCCCTCTATCCAACTTTCCCCCAGAGGGGGAAAGGGCGATCGATCCCTCTCCCTCTGGGAGAGGGTTTGGGTGAGGGTTGCCCGCCAGGAGAGGGTTGGGGAGAGGGGAGCGGGCACGGTTATCCGCCGGGGAAACGACCCGTGCCTTGATCCAGGCATAGCGCTCCCATTCGCGCCCTTGTTCCACC
>JANPNS010000282.1:0-9866 GCA_031427575.1 Gallionellaceae bacterium | reverse complement strand
AAAAAGGAGCACAAGGCGGCAAGTCCGAAAAGCTTTTGGCCGGGCACCCGGATGAGGCGACGAAGACAGCACACCTAGTGCGGCTAGGAGCCGAAGACGCAGCCAACGCAGTGATCGTTTTTATCGGGAATTGGAATTACAGGTGAACACTACACGCTGAATGATTACCTGCTGCAAAATTCGAAGTGGCAGGTGGTATATCGTGATCAGTTGGGTTATTTGTTTGAAAGAAAGAGCAGCATGATCCGGAAATAATGAAAGTTTGGCACAGCATAGTCATTGCAACCCCTTTGTCTCAAGGCATGTCGCTGTATAATTCAAGGGACGCGTCCAAACAAGAAAGCAAATCGCAGCCCGTTGACGGGCTGCTTGTATTGGCAGGCAGGAGAACATGAGCTCATCGCAGGACATGACTAACGAGGAAAATACCCGGCAAACTACTTCGCACGGCACTCAGCCACCGCAAGGCATGTCTTTGCGGACCAAGGGAGTCTGGGTGCTGTTCCTGTTTGTGATTTATACCCTTGCGGCAGGGTTTATTCTGGGAGTAGAGCGCAATACTCTTTACTCCGATGTGCAGAAACTGGAAGCAGTGCATGCGGAAGAAGGGGATCAGTTCGCCCTTAATATGTTGGTGACGAGATCTATTCTGGTCGTGAATGACAATTATTATTCTGCGGATTTGGAAACCACAGCCGGTCTGGAGGCTGCTGCACGCAGTGTTAGTGTGCAGATTGAAGCGGTATTGACGGGTCTGGGCAAGGTGGTAAAGAACAATCCCGATCTTTTCGATAGTATTGTTGTACTTCAAATCAATTTGGGTGAATTAACCAGGACAGGTTTGGGAAAAGTAGTTGAGGGTAATCCCGCGCTTTTCGACGGTTTTTCTGAACCGCAGGTTACGCCTGGGTGGTTGACCAAGACAATCAAGCCCTTGGATCGGGATTCCATCGCTGATGTACGCACCAGTTTACATAAACTGGTTTTTGATCTGGATCAGGTCACCAAGCAGATTCGGCGCCGCAAGCAAGATTTGTTAGAGCAATATCGTGCTACATTTGACCGGCTGTCGCTGGTGTGGTCATTTACCGCTGCCATTGGTATTGTGTTTCTCGGTGGCCTGGTGATGCTTTTTGTTACCAGGCTTGCCGAGGATGTGAGGCGCGTCCAGGATCGCGCACTGGAAATCGTCGAAGGATACCGCGGTCAGCCGCTGAAGGTGACGCGCCATGACGAATTGGGTTCGCTCATGGCGGCGATCAACAAGATGCAGCTGGAATTGCGCCAAAACGAGATTCAGATAGAACTCATCCGGCAGCAGAGATTCCACAAGGAGAAGATGGCGGCGATAGGCTCGATTGCTGCCGTGGTGGCGCATGAGATAAACAATCCGCTGTCGGCCATCGTGGGGGCAGCGCAAGCGATGTTGGATCAGCGTGCTGGAGATGGTGACCGTCGCGCTGATGGCCAGTCCGAGGTGATTTTCGAACAGGCCAGGCGGGTAATGAATATCACGCGCCAGATCTCGGAGTTCTCTATGCCCCAATCGACGGAACAGAAGCTTCTGGATCTGAACAATCTGATTCGTAGTACCGTCAGGTTTATCAGCTTTGACCGGCGCTTCAGTTATATTGATATGGAGCTTAATCTGGATCCAGAGCTTCCTGCCGTGCGCGCCGTGGGTGATCATATTACGCAAGTAATTATGAACCTGCTGGTCAATGCTGCGGATGCTATGGAGGGCAGAACTGAACCCAAATCGCGCATTGTTGTATCAACACAGCAGCAGGAGGGGTATGCCGTGGTGGCAGTGGCCGACAACGGCACGGGCATGGATCAGGCCACGCTGGCGCGAGTATTCGAGGAATTTTTTACCACCAAACCCCCAGGCAAGGGTAGTGGAATTGGCATGGCGGTTTCCAGGTCGCTGATCGAATCGGATGGCGGTATCATCAGTATTGAATCGGAGCCCGGGGCTGGGACGACGGTAACTGTGCGGCTCCCGGTCGCTACTGATGATGTTTCACAGTCTTAAGGGGAAATGATATGCATGTGCTGGTGATCGACGACGAAGCAGCCATACGCCAGATACTTTCGGCGCTGGTCAGCCGTGCTGGCTATTCGGTCGATGTGGCGTCAACTGCGGCTGAAGCAACCGCCAAACTTGTGCGCGGAGATGTCGACGTGGCGTTGTGCGATGTGCGCTTGCCCGACGGTGATGGAATAGAATTAGTGCGTAGCTTCAAGACACCGGATGCGGCATCAGGTAGCGCGATCGACACGCAATTTATTATGGTGACCGCGTTCGCTTCGATGGAAACGGCGGTGGAGGCGCTGCGCGCAGGCGCCACAGACTATATCGTCAAGCCGGTACATAGCGAAGAGTTGTTGCACAGACTGGCTCAGATCGACGCGATGACTGGTTTGCTCGCGGAGAACAAAGCGCTCCGCAGCCTGGTTACGGGAGGGCAGGGGTTATACACGTTCAATTCGCCTTCCATGCAGCAAGTTGATCGCCTGGTTGGCAAAGTCGCTGTCACTAACAGTACCGTGCTTATTACTGGCGAAAGTGGCACCGGCAAGGGCATAGTCGCGCGCCTGATACACGAAAAGAGTCCACGTTCCAGCTTTCCGTTCATTCCGGTCAATTGCAGTGCGATCCCCGATAATCTGCTGGAGAGCGAATTTTTTGGTCACACCAAGGGCGCTTTTACTGGCGCAGACAAAGCACGCAAGGGGCTGTTTACCGAAGCTGATCGTGGCACCATTTTTCTGGATGAAATCGGGGAACTGCCGCTGCATTTGCAGACTAAGCTCTTGCATGTAATCGAAGACAAGCAGATTCGCCCGGTTGGCGGCGAGCTGGCGCGCGGCGTGGATGTGCGTATCATTGCCGCTACCAATCGCAATCTGGAAGAGATGGTGAAAGATGGCAAATTTCGCGAGGATCTATATTTCCGGTTAAGCATGTTTCATATACGCATACCGCCATTACGCGAGCGCAGTAGCGACATCAGTGATCTGATTCGACATCTCATGCTCAATGTCGGGGGAGGGGTGCTGGAAATTGACGCGGAAACTGATAAGGTTCTACAGGCTTACTCCTGGCCGGGCAATGTCAGGCAGTTAGAGAATGTCATACACCGAGCGCACATCATGGCCGATGGCGGCCGCATTACGTTGGCCGAATTGCCGCCGGAAATTTCGCATCAGAAACCCGCTCGGGCATCACCGGAAAAGCTTGTTGTCCGGGAAGGAAACCTGCGCGACCAGTTGCGGCAGGTTGAAGCAGATATTATTTCCAAGGCGCTTGACAGCGCGGGTGGAGATCGCAAGGCAGCCGCGCAAAAACTTGGCATAGGCCTGTCCAGTCTTTACCGCAAGCTGGAGGAGTTGGCGGATCTGGGCACCATACGGGGTGTTTAGTATTGATAACCTTTTAGATATTATCCGTGAATAATTTAGCCCCGCGCCGGGGTCGATTTGAAATGCAGCCTGCGAAGCAAGACGCGCGGTTGTGTCGTTCACAACAAGCGTCTTGCGAAAACGCAGCTTCAGCGCAGACTTACCGGCGTTGCCGGTTATGTTGGAATTATAAAGGGATGCGCTCAAATCGGCTCCGGCCCGAAGGCTTGCCGCCCAAAAGCGCGTCAGCGACGTTACGAGCCTTGCGCAATGAATGGCATTAGGTGGCGCTCGCGCCTCGCATCCATCGCTTTTGGGCGGTAAAGCAGGGCTAAATTATTTATGGACGAGCTCTTGGTATGAAATATCACTTCTGACAATTCCACGCACGTGCGCCTGCTCGGATGTGCAACTGCGGTATGTTGGGGATGTGCCATGATCTGAGTGAGTTCCAATTTTGTTATATAATTTGAACTTCTCCCGATGAGAGAAACATTGCTGATTCGGGGATTGTTATTGAAATACATGGCGATGAAACTCGGGGTATTTGAAAACTGGAGGAAGGTGAAAATGAGTGAATGGACGCGGGGGGCTAGGCTGATGGTTCTTTCATGCTGGATATTGTTATTTGCTGTTCCTGCGCATGCCGAACCAGCCGAGCAAGTGCAGGAGTTGCCTGCCAGCGCAGTTCAGGCTGTTCCCTCACCAGCTGAGGATTTTGAAGCAGGTGTCAAAGCTGATGGGAAGGGCGATTTGATTGGCGCGCTAACATTATACAAACGTGCTGCGGATGCCGGCTATGTGCCGGCTCAGGTGCGGTACGCGGACAACCTTAAAAGAGGGCAGCTCACACAGGCAGCGTTGAAATACTACCGTATGTCTGCGCAGGGCAATAGGGATGGCCAGTATGGCCTGGGTGCACTGTACGAGGAGGGCGAAGGAGTGAAACAGAATTCCGCCGTAGCGCGTTTCTTGTTCGAAATGGCGGCGGAACAGGGTCACCGAGATGCTTCCATTAGGTTGGCCGGGGCTTATCTCACAGGGCAAGCGAGCCTTGACGAGGCTGCGCGGCAGAGCCCTGAGGCATTGTCAGCTATCAGACGCGCAGCCGGGCATGATTATCTCCCCGCGCTAGATGCGCTTGCTGTGGCCTATAAAGAGGGTAAGTTTGGGATTATTCCCGATCCAGATCAGGCCGAGGTCATAGTTGCCATAACGAACAAAATGCGTGGGATAGTTGTCAAAGAGAAAAAGAAGTCGGCTTTATTCAAACTTCTGAAGGGAGATTCTGAAAAGACAGTGGATAATCCTAAAGCAGGAGGCCAAGTCAATCGAGGTGCCAAGTAATGAGTTGACCTTGTTTGAAATAAAGTAAAGTTTATCCCATCGCCTTACAAGCAGTAGTGTGCGGTTTTTATTTTCGATTTACATAAAAGATGGAGCAATCCACAATGAAGACATATAAGCGAGCGGCAAGTGTTTCACATCTGGCTATTTTCTCGGCACTTTTTTTTGCTGCGGTGTTAGTTGTGTCGTCGGCGACTGCGTTAGCTGAGGACTTGGTTAAAGGTCAGAGTTTATATCTGATACATTGCGCGGGTTGCCACGGTGACAAAGGCGTTAGTGTCAATCCAGAGGCGCCTAACTTCGCTCGTGGTGAGCAGCTCTTCCAATCGGATTCCGCGCTGATTGATGTGGTTCGCTCCGGCAACAACGCCATGCCCGCGTTCATGGGTATTCTTCAGGATGGCGAGATTCTTGACGTGATTTCCTACGCACGGACTTTGCAATGGTGAGCGCCATCAGATTTTCCATTTCGATAGCGGTCGCTGCTTGCACCCTTACTGCTGCCGCAGCTGATAATACTGAACTTAGGGCAGGTGAACGCGTGCTTGAGACTTTCGCAGTTGGCGACAGCGTGGTCGTGCGAGCGTTGCGGGTAGACGAGTCAAGCAACACCCTGTGGGTTGGCACATCCACCGGTGTGCATGAAGTAGATATCAAGACTAGCGTACCGCGCAACACATTTACCAGGGAACAGGGACTGGCCAATGAATATGTGTTCGCTGTTGACGTCGATAGCGAAGGCTATACGTGGTTTGGTACCAACGCTGGTGGAGCCTCACGTTACAAGGATGGCAAATGGAAAACTTATTTTCCCATGCACGGCCTAGCCGACTACTGGGTTTATGCATTTGCCGACGACCGCAAGGGTGGCATGTGGATAGGCACATGGGCCGGAGCCAACTACTTTGATCTCAAGACCGGAAAATGGACTACCTATCTTAAAGAGTTGGTGAACGAATGGGTCTATGGCATAGATGTCGATGGCCAAGGGCGCGTGTGGTTTGGTACCGAAGGCGGAGTATCCATGTTTGATGGAAAAAAATGGAAGGCATGGACCCACAATGATGGATTGGGCGGACCCAATCCTGGAGGTCTTGCTGCAAGTCCAAACACCGGGCTGGGCACGCGCTCGCGCCACGATCTTGCGGTGCAAATGGGGAGCGAGTCGAGCTACAACCCGAGCTACATATTCTCCTTGCTGGCTGCGCCGGATGGCATGATCTGGGCGGGCACTTGGGGTGGCGGCGCGGCGCGCTTTGACGGCAAGGCCTGGACCAATTTCACGACCAAGGACGGGCTCGCCGGAAATATCGTTTATGCCATTGCCAGCGATGAAAAAGGGGCGCTCTGGTTCGGCACCAGCAACGGTGTGTCGCGTTACGATGGCAAGACATGGCGCAGTCTCGGACTCCAGGATGGCCTGCTGGGCAAAGATGTCTATGCGCTGGCTGTGGCGCCCAACGGCGATATTTTGGCCGGCACTATGCGCGGCGTGGCGAGGATAGGCTTGGGCAAGTAGCATTGTTGGCGATAACCCAGTGATATATTGAACGAATAGGAAAAGAACATGAGAATCCATAATAAATCTCTGGCCATAACAGCCATCGCGATGACGATACTGGCTGCGGTGTTCATTGTCTCGGGCAAGCCAGCACTGGCTGCGGAAGTGGAACTTTCGGGCAAGGAGAAGGCGGATACGGCGCGGAAATTTACCCACTTTCGCGTTGGTCAAAAGAATGTCAAGGTCATCTACCTTGATGGCAAGTTAACCTGGGTTGGCACCACGGGCGGCGTGGTGCGTTATGACACGAGCAATGATACTTACAAACGTTTCAACACCAGCAATGGGCTGCTATCCGATGGAGTATTCTATCTGGGAAGAATAAATGGCCGCATCATTGCCGGTACCTATGGTGGCGGTTTGTCTGTACTTGATGAAACAAAAGAAACCTGGAAGAATTACAACATCCCGGATGGATTGGGCGATGCGTTCATCTATGATGCGATCAAGGTGGCCAACGGTGACGTCTGGATTGCCACCTGGTCGGGCGTCAACCGCGTGCGCGGTGGCGAGCTGGACGATCGCAGCAAGTGGGATTTGTTCACGGTGGCAAACACTGATGGCGGATTGCCAAATGATTGGGTGTATGGCTTGGCCGAAGGCAAGAACGGCGAGATATGGCTGGCAACCGAGGGCGGCTTGGCGCGCTTTGTTAAGGGCAAGTGGGATAACTGGAATCACGACAAAGGGCTGGGCGCTCCCTATGAAAAAGTCAAGGCGGCCATTGATTTTAAGGGTGATATGGGAACAGCCTCGGATCACCATGCCAAACAGAAACAGGAGATGGGTCTGCAGAATGTTGAAGTTGCCTACAACCCCAACTATGTCATTGCGCTCGAGGTGGACAATAAAGGGCAGGTCTGGGCGGGAACCTGGGGCGGCGGCCTGTCGCGCTTCGACGGCAAGAACTGGATAACCTATACCACGGTCGAGGGGCTGCCGGGCAATCATATCTTCATGCTGCACCAGGACGCTAAAGGACAGCTTTGGATAGGCACTAACAAGGGTTTAGCTCTGTGGAAGAATGGTAAATATGAAGTGATGACCACAGCCGACGGATTGTTCGACAACGGTGTGTTCTCCATGGCGACCACTTCGGATGGCGGTATGTGGCTGGGTAGCTTTGGCGGTTTGGCCTATTTGCGGCCAGCTACGTCCAAGTAGACCAGTTCGCTGCTGGGTGGTAATGAAACTGTGATTGAGTTGATGAGTCCGACAGTGGCACGCGTTTTCTTCTTCGCTGAGACCGGGTTGTTACCTGCTTTTGGCGTGTGATGCCTAGTCAAAAAAAATTGATGAACAATATTGAGTGTGGGAGAATATCGCTATTCACACATTATTTTTTGTAGTCGTAATTTATGTCGCTATTAAAATCTGTCCGTATCATTTTAGCAGTTTTCGGATTAATCACGGTCATTGGCTGGAATGAAGCGGCGGGGCTGGAAACTGGCGCCACTCTTTATCAACACCCCGTTCAAGCGTCGGCATCGTGCGCTTCGTGCCACGCAAAAGATAGGGTAGATGCTTTTAAATCAAGCACAGCTAACAACTGTAGTGAATGTCATACAACTGGCGATGACAACCTGGGACTTGTTGCAGACAAGGAATTTTCTGATATTTACGCGGACAAGCTCAAGGTAGCACCTCCGTCGGCAGCAACGACTGGCATGAGTGTGCCCATGTATTACAGCGAAACGCGCATAGGCAAAGAACCGCATTCAATGATACTCATACCGGCGGGAAAATATACGCGTGGCTCCAACCACCGCTTACCCGATGAAGGACCGGAGTACATCGTTGACGTTAAGGCGTTCAAAATTGACAAGTATGAAGTTACCAATTTGCAATACAAGCAATTCATAGATGCTACCAACCGAAAATCGCCGACCCATTTTCGCAATCGCACTTATCCTGAGGGCAAAGTAGATCACCCTGTTGTTTTCGTCAGCTGGAACGACGCCAATGCCTATTGTGTATGGGCTGGCGAGCGTTTGCCGACTGATATCGAATGGGAAAAGGCGGCGCGAGGCACAGACGGCAGGGATTACCCGTGGGGCGACGAATTTGATGTGAATAAAGTAAATTCACCGGTGCGCTGGAAATCGCTCAACATGGAAGGTGATACCACACCAGTCGGATCTTTTGAAGCCGGTAAAAGCCCTTATGGCTTGTACGACATGTCGGGCAATGTGTGGGAGTGGACTGACTCCTGGTATACACAGTATCCTGGCAATGCTTGGCCCAGCGAAAACTATGGCGAGCTATACAAGACCCTGAAGGGTGGCTCGTGGTGGGATTGCTCTTTTTATCAATGCGGCGTTTCTGCGCCCGTGTTCAACCGCAGTTATTTTAAACCAAATGTGAAAAACCCCAGCTTTGGTTTCAGGTGCGCTAAAGATGCAAATTAAACATTTATGTGGCGGAATTTTTTGCTTGCTGCTGGCCGCTTGCGCAACGCCGCCAAAGCAAGAAGCGGTCAGATTGGCCGATGACGGCATGGTGCTGGTTGCGGCAGGCGAATTCACCATGGGCAGCAACAAAGAGGATAACCTCAGCATGTGGCGTGAAGCCAATGCGCTCAATCCATTCGGTTTTAATGACGAGCTGTATGTTGATGAGCGTCCGGCGCATAAACTTGCACTGCCCTCTTTCCGGATAGATAAATACGAAGTGAGCAACGCCCAATACCGCGCTTTCACAACCGCGACCCAGCATAAAGTACCGCTTCTATGGCGGCAGAATGCATATGACGCCAGCATCGAAGATTTGCGGTCTTTGTCGCTGGACGTGTTGCGCCAGCTCGCCACCAACCATTTCCGGCTGGACATGGATGTAACCGCCATGACTCATGAGGCGTTACTGGCCGAGTTGGAGAAAATAAATGCGGTGCGTGATACTTACCCGGTAACCATGCTCACATGGTCTGATGCCAACGATTATTGCTACTGGGCGGGCAAGCGCTTGCCGACCGAGGCCGAATGGGAAAAAGCAGCGCGTGGCCCTCAGGGCTTCGAGTATCCATGGGGAAATAACTGGGATCCGAAGAAAGTAAATACCATGTCCAACGATTCCGACATCCCTTATTCACCTATAGGAACCTACCCTGACGACAAATCAGGCTATGGTGCATACGACATGGCAGCCAATGTCGCGGAATGGGTCAGCGATTGGTATGAAGCCTATCCTGACGCGCCCCCTTCAAGCGCTAATAAGAACTATGGCAGGGATCAGCGCGTGGTGCGCGGCGGCATGGCCAGTTCCGGCCACTATGATTCAATCAGCGTAGTGTTCCGTACCGCCAGGCGCATGCACTTGCGCCCTAACACTGCGCTGATAGACTTGGGATTCAGATGTGCCAGGAATGCCGAATAATCCCGCTGTCTGCTTGAAAAGTGGGGCTTAAAAATTCGTTTTAACCTAGAAACCGTAGTTGGACAGGGTAAGTGGTGCGTTTATTTGCCTGTCCAGCAAGGCGCGACGAAGCGGAATAGTCATTCCACCCGCAAGGGGTAGGCCGTGGTTGTAAAGCCGCCAAGGCGGCAACAACCACGCT
>JANPNS010000281.1:0-3152 GCA_031427575.1 Gallionellaceae bacterium | reverse complement strand
GGGCACCTCTAAAAATCCAAACTCCGTCGCGATACTGCGTTGCTCACAAAAAATTACTCCTTACATATCATATATATGCGGCGTCGCAATTTTTTGCTCGCGCCTTGTCTCGCTTAGGATTTTGAATTTTTAGAGGCGCCCGTAAGTCTTGCTTATCAGTTAAAATGCAACCATACAAGATCACCCGGAAAATGCAATGCGCCTGATTACTACTCTATTGCTTAGTGGCCTGCTCAATACTGCCTTCGCCGCGCAGCCGCAACCACCTGCGCCGCAACCGGTGCCGCCGCCGCCACCGATGAATGCCAGCACACCAGACGCCGACCTCGAACCGCCGGTAACCATTATCAAGCAAGCAGAACAAACCATAGAGGAATATCGCGCTAACGGCAAATTGTATATGATCAAGATCATCCCGAAAATTGGCGCCCCCTATTATTTGGTAGATGACCGCGGCGATGGCAAATTTTCGCGCCAGGAAGGCCTGGACTCTGGCGTGCGTCCGCCGCGCTGGACCATCCATAAATTTTAATTCTGGTTTTGTAAAATGGCAGTTTTTACCCCTGTCTCTGAGGCAGAACTTACAGCCTGGCTGAGCAATTATTCGCTTGGCAAGTTGCTCGACTTGCAGGGCATCGCTTCCGGTATCGAAAACACCAACTACTTTGTCACTACCAGCAATGGCCGCTATGTGCTGACGCTGTTCGAGAAACTTTCACCCAGCGAGCTGCCTTTTTACCTGAATCTGATGGCGCACCTGGCACGCCACGGCATTCCCTGTCCCAGCCCGATGGCCGACCGGCACGACCGTTTCCTCGGTGAACTCAATGGCAAACCGGCCTGCATCGTCAGCCGCCTGTCCGGAAAATCCTTGTCTCAAGCAAACGTGGCGAACTGTGCCGCCGTGGGGGCGATGCTGGGACAACTGCACAATGCGGCACAGAGCTTCACGCAAAGCATGGCCAATGCACGCGCTGTTGGCTGGCGCGCACACACCGCATCACTGGTAGCCGCATTTTTATCGGCGCAAGACGCTGCGCTGTTGCAAAGCGAAGTTGCTTTTCACGAGCGAAACACCCTGACTTCGTTACCGCAAGGCACCATCCACGCCGATTTGTTTCGCGACAACGTTTTATTTGACGGCACACGCATCAGCGGCTTGATCGATTTCTATTTTGCTTCCAACGACAGCCTGCTGTACGACCTGGCCATCACGGTAAACGACTGGTGTGTGGATGCGGACAGCATGCTGGATCAGCCCCGCACCCAAGCCATGCTGCGTGCCTATCACGAGGTGCGGCCATTACAAGAAGTGGAACGGGAGATGTGGCCAATTGCCTTACGCGTGGCGGCGCTGCGTTTCTGGCTGTCGCGCCTGCATGACCTGTATTTGCCGCGCGATGGAGAGATTATTCATGCGCACGACCCGGAACAATTTAAGCGCATACTGCAGCGGCATATCGCCGCAAATGGGGATGTGGCCTGGCTTTGATTTAAGGGCATCTCTAAAAATTCAAAATCCTAAGCGAGACAAGGCGCGAAAGAAATTTTAGCGCGCCGCATATGTTTGACCCTTCGACTGGGCTCAGGACAGGAATGTAAGCGTTAAAATTTCTTGAGCAACGCAGTATCGCGACGGAGTTTGGATTTTTAGAGGTGCCCTTATGTAGGGTGCGTTTACGCACCAGTAGCAACAGCGCGTAAATGCACCCTACGTTGATGTTATTTCAAGGATATAGCGAAGCGCATTGCAACCTATGCCATCTGCTTCAACCACCGCGCCGCATCCAGCGCAAAGTAAGTCAATATCCCATCCGCGCCCGCGCGTTTAAATGACAGCAAGGCTTCCAGCACACACGCTTCTTCATTCAGCCAGCCGTTTTGCGCGGCGGCCTTGAGCATGGCGTATTCGCCGCTGACCTGATACACAAAAGTGGGTGCCTTGAATTCGTCCTTGATGCGCCGCACGATGTCGAGATAAGGCATGCCCGGCTTTACCATGACCATGTCTGCGCCTTCCTGCAAATCCAGCCCGACTTCCCACAGCGCTTCGTCGGAATTGGCCGGATCCATTTGATAGGTATATTTGTTACCTGCGCCCAGATTGGCGCTGGAGCCGACCGCATCGCGGAACGGACCATAGAAGCTGGAAGCATATTTGGCGGAATAGGCCATGATACGGGTGTGAATAAAGCCTTTGCGATCAAGCGCTGCCCGGACGGCGCCTATGCGCCCGTCCATCATGTCAGAAGGGGCAACCACATCGGCGCCGGCCTGCGCATGAATTTGCGCCTGTTGTACCAGCACGGCAATTGTTTCGTCGTTCATCACGTAGCCATTGGCATCCAGCAGGCCATCTTGCCCGTGGCTGGTATAGGGGTCGAGGGCGATGTCGGTCATGATGCCGAGTTCGGGGAAGTTTTTCTTGAGCGTAGCCACTACTTTCGGCACCAGCCCGTCGGGGTTAAATGCTTCGCGCGCATCTTCCGTTTTGAGCGATGTGCCTATCACCGGAAACAGGGCGAGCATTGGAACGCCCAATTTAAGGCATTGCTCGGCATCCTTGAGCAGCAAATCCAAGGTCTTGCGCTGCACCCCCGGCATGGACTTCACGTCCTCGACTTTTTTGCTGCCCTCCAACACAAAAACGGGGTAGATGAAATCTGCCGGAGTGAGTATATGCTCTCGCATCAGATCGCGTGAAAAGGCATCGCGCCGCATGCGGCGCATACGCTTGTGTGGATATTGCCCGAGTGTATGCATGATTTAAACCTTATAAATTTTTCACTTTGTGTTGAACTCTTTCAAATTGCCCTAATCTGATGACATAGATGACGCAAGTTGTCTCCCGTTTCTCCTCCCTGAGCGGGTCGTCTTAATCCTAAAAGTTAAGACACTTCTGCCCCTGGCTTCCCCCTTTAGCCAGGGGCATTTTTTTAATTATTTTTGTGTTCTAAGTCTGCGTAAACCAACTGGCAATCACCGCCTCCGCCTCATCCATCCCGATTTTTTTCAGGCTGGAAAACAACTGCACGGTGCAATGCGGAAAATGTTGTGCGAGATGTAATTTAACACGATTCAGCGTCGCAGTCGCCTGCTGGCGGCTTAGTTTGTCTGATTTGGTCAGCAACACATGCACCGGTTTACCAGTG
>JANPNS010000280.1:0-2997 GCA_031427575.1 Gallionellaceae bacterium | reverse complement strand
CGCCACAAATTTCCAGCAACAATTGCGTCGCGCGTTCCAAAGCCAGACGAGTCGCCGCGAAATCTACACCGCGCTCAAAGCGGAATGAAGAATCCGTCGCCAACCCAAAGCGGCGCGCTTTGCCCGCAATCGCATCGGGATTAAAAAACGCGCTCTCTAAAAACACATCGCGTGTGCTGGTATCCACGCCACTGCCCTGCCCGCCCATGATGCCGGCCATGGCCAACACTCGCGCATCGTCGGCGATAACCAGAACTTCGTCGTCCAACTGCACTTGCTGTTCGTTAAGCAGCGTCAATGATTCATGCTTGCGCGCCGGTCGCACCGTTATGCCACCGGACAGCTTGGCCACATCGAAAGCATGCAGTGGTTGTCCCATTTCCAGCATGACATAGTTGGTGATGTCCACCACGGCGCTGATAGCGCGCAAGCCGCTACGCTCCAAGCGTCGCCGCATCCAGTCTGGCGTATTGGCGGCGGCGTGTACGCCGCGCACCAACCGACCACAGTACAACGGACAGGCCACGGCGTCCGCAACCTTAACCAGCATCAGCTCGGACAATTTGACTGCTTGTGCCGGTGTGTCCAATGGCTTAAGTACGCTCCCGGTCAGGGCTGCCACTTCGCGCGCCACGCCCATCATGCCGGAGCAATCACTGCGATTCGGCGTGAGTTTCAAGGTAAATACTTTGTCATCCAGATCCAGATATTCGCGCAGCGATTTCCCGACCGGCGCATCGCTGGGTAACAGCCACAACCCTTCACTTGCTTCAGCCAAACCCAATTCTTTTTCCGAACACAACATGCCAAATGACTCGATACTGCGCACCTTGGCCTGTTTAATGACAAAGTCGCCCGGCAATACCGCACCGATAAGCGCACACGGCACTTTCACGCCCACCGCCACATTGGCCGCACCGCACACGATGGTCAGCGGCTGGGCTTCCCCCACGTTCACCTGACACACATTCAGACGATCCGCGTTAGGATGTTTGGCTACCTCCAAAACTTGCGCGACCACCACGCTATTAAAAGCGGGGGCAACTGCCTCCATGCCTTCGACTTCCAGGCCAGCCATCGTAAGCAGGTGCGACAGTTCCGCGCTGGGTAGCTTGGAGTCAACAAAAGTTTTTAACCAATTCTCGGAAAATTTCATATCAATGTTTTCAGTTGAATTGTTTAAGGAAGCGCAAATCGCTTTCATAAAACAAACGCAGATCATTCACCCCGTAGCGCAGCATGGCAAGTCGCTCTACCCCCAAACCGAAAGCAAACCCCAGATATTTTTCGCTATCGATATTGACCTGCTTCAGCACATTGGGATGCACCATGCCGCAGCCGCCGATCTCCAGCCATCCGCCGTTCCAGCTCATATCCATCTCAGCAGAAGGCTCGGTAAACGGGAAGAATGAAGGACGAAAACGCACTTGCAAATCATCGCGCTCAAAAAATCGCTGTAGAAAATCCTGCACCACGCCCTTGAGATTAGCGAAGCTGATTGCTTCATCCACCCACAAGCCTTCCACTTGATGAAACATGGGCGAATGGGTCGCATCGGAATCCACACGATAGACGCGCCCCGATGAAATAATTTTGAGCGGCGGTGGATGGGCTTCCATATAACGCACCTGTACCGGAGATGTGTGCGTACGCAACACATGCTGCGGATCAATATAAAAAGTATCGTGCATGGCGCGCGCCGGATGATTTTCCGGGATGTTGAGCGCGGTGAAATTGTAGAAGTCACTCTCGATTTCCGGGCCGGATGCCACGGCGAAACCGAGTGAGTGAAACAGGCTTTCGATGCGCTCCAGTGTGCGCGTAACCGGGTGCAAACCTCCACAGCCCAGGCCGCGTCCGGGTAGCGTCACATCCAGTGCTTCCGCCGCCAGCTGATGCTGTAATTGACGTTGTTGCAACTCATCGCGCCGTTGCTGCAAGGCGACCTCAATCGCCTGCTTGACTTGATTGATACGCGCCCCGGCAGCCGGACGCTCTTCAGCAGACAACTTGCCCAGCCCCTTCAACAACTCGCTCAAGCGGCCTTCCTTGCCCAGATAGCGCGCCTTGGCCTGCTCTAGTTCGGCAGGCTGCTCAATGGCAGCAAACTGTTTTAAAGCCTGGTCGAGTATCAGTTCAAGTTCTTGCACGAAGGGTTTCCATAAACAAACAAGGAGGCACTTCCACCTCCTGAACCTCGAAAAGGGCTACGACCCGTAAACCCCCGTAAATCCCATCCGCCTGCTTCCAATATCAATCGGGTCTGATTGATTCCTTGATTCTGATTTCAAAATAACAATCCGCTTCCTGAATAGAAGCAGATTGTTTCTGATAATACAGTCCGTGCCTATCCGGTTAACTCCCAAAATGGTTGAGCATACCCAATGCCATATGGTGTTTTGTAGGGCGGATGAGCGTAGCGTTATCCGCCGAATGGGCGACTCACATACGGCAGATAACGCTACGCTCATCCGCCCTACGGTGGGGGTTGTTTGGGAGACAACCCGATAAGCACGATACAGTCTACTTCGCCGTCAACCCAACCTCAATCGTCCGCACCGACCCATCATCCAGCGTCGCCTGAATTCTCCACGTTCCCGCCGTGAACGGCTTGGTGGACAGGTTGTACATATAATGCCCGCCGCTGTAACGGAACTGATTGCCGCTATCCGCGCCGCTGGTCGGTGTGGCATCTATCGGGGCACCGACCGGATCAGTGCCGTTGAGTTGCTGGAGTGATAAGCGGACGACGGCAGTCGATACCGCTACGCCGTTGGCATCATATAAATCAAACTTCACCGGAATCACGCTACCCAGATGGAACGTGGTGCGGTTATTGCCCAGCGGTGACAGAAAGCCGCCGAAGGTGTAGTTCACGCTGAATTGCCGCGTCTCCGTCACCGAGTTGCCAGCATTATCGGTAGCAGTCAGGGTGAAGGTGTTGGTTCCCAACTGACTAAACACGACGGTGCTGCCGTTGCTGACTGGGCTGCCATT
>JANPNS010000279.1:0-2125 GCA_031427575.1 Gallionellaceae bacterium | reverse complement strand
GATGTGCGGCTGATCATCGTGCGCGCTTCCGATGTGCCGACCTATGTGCAATACGGGGCTGCCGACCTCGGCGTGGCGGGCAAGGATGTGCTGAACGAGCATGGCGGAACAGGCTTGTATCAGCCGCTGGATTTGAATATTGCGCGCTGCCGCATGATGGTGGCAGTGCGCGATGATTTTGATTATGAATCAGCGGTGCGCCAGGGTGCGCGCCTGCGCGTGGCGACCAAGTATGTGCTGGCCGCGCGCGAGCATTTCGCGGCCAAGGGCGTGCATGTGGATTTGATCAAGCTGTATGGTTCGATGGAGCTGGCGCCGCTGGTGGGTTTGTCCGATGCCATCGTGGATCTGGTCAGTAGCGGCAACACGCTGAAGGCCAACCATCTCAAGGCGGTGGAAGAAATATCCGCGATTTCCTCGCGCTTGGTAGTGAATCAGGCTTCGCTGAAACTCAAGCGCGCGGCCATACAACCTATGCTGGATGCATTCGCCCAGGCAGTAAAAATGTCAGCGGGTGATTAAATGAACATCAGGCGACTTTCTACCCGGCAGTCAGATTTCAATGCGCAATTGGATAAGCTGCTGGCCTTCGAAGCGACCCAGGACGAGAAGCTGGACGCGACTGTGGCCGCTATTCTGGCGGATGTACGCACGCGCGGCGATGCGGCTGTGCTCGAGTACACGCGGCGCTTTGACCGCTTCGAGGTGCGCGATGCAGCGGCGCTGGAGCTGCCGCCTGCCGTCTTGCGCACGGCCTTTGACGGTTTGCCTGCCGCACAGCGCACAGCGCTGGAGCAGGCCGCGCAGCGGGTGACCGCTTACCACAAGAAGCAATTACAAACTTCATGGAGCTATACCGAAGCGGATGGCACCCTGCTTGGCCAGCAGATTACTGCGCTGGATCGCGTTGGTTTGTATGTGCCAGGCGGCAAGGCGTCATATCCGTCTTCGGTGCTGATGAATGCACTGCCGGCAAAAGTAGCCGGGGTGAGCGAGCTCATCATGGTGGTGCCTACGCCCGATGGAGTGCAGAACGCACTGGTGTTGGCGGCGGCCTATCTGGCCGGAGTGGACCGGGTGTTCACAATAGGCGGGGCGCAGGCGGTCGCGGCATTGGCCTACGGCACGGCAACCATTCCTAAAGTGGACAAGATTGTCGGCCCCGGCAATGCTTATGTGGCTGCGGCCAAGCGCCGCGTGTTCGGCGTGGTCGGCATAGACATGGTGGCCGGGCCGTCGGAAATTCTGGTGATCTGCGATGGCAAAACCGATCCGGACTGGATTGCGATGGATTTATTTTCCCAGGCCGAGCATGACGAATTGGCGCAAGCGATTTTGCTGACGCCGGATGCGGATTTTATTGAAGCGGTGGCGCAAAGCGCGGACCGTTTGCTGGAAAAAATGCCACGCCGTGACATTATTAAAACCGCGCTGGAAAATCGCGGTGCACTGATTCATGTCGCCAACTTGGATGAAGCGTGCGTCATCAGTAACCGTATCGCACCGGAGCATCTCGAGTTGTCGGTGGAAGACCCGCAAACCTGGCTGCCTAAACTGAAGCATGCCGGCGCGATTTTCATGGGGCGCTACACCTCCGAAGCGCTCGGCGATTACTGCGCCGGGCCGAATCACGTCCTGCCGACTTCCGGTACGGCACGTTTTTCTTCTGCATTGGGTGTGTACGATTTTCAGAAGCGAAGCAGTTTGATTCAAGTTTCCTTGCAAGGCGCGCAAACTTTGGGGGCAATAGCCGCCGAACTCGCTTTCGGCGAGGGCTTGCAGGCACATGCACAATCAGCGTTGTTTCGGAAACAGTGACGCCCATACTCTGCGATGCTCCATATTCTTTGACAAGCTAATCAATAATATGGATAATCGCGGGTTCTGTTTGGAGGGGTGGCCGAGTGGTTAAAGGCAGCAGACTGTAAATCTGCCCTCTTATGAGTACGAAGGTTCGAACCCTTCCCCCTCCACCAACATAATGTTTGTTGGGTTGAGGACTGCTGTTACATGGTTTGAGGTGGCCGTCGCCCCAATGGGCGGAGCGCCCACCCTCGGCAACCAACTCCGAACGACCACCCACGGTCGGTACTTTGACTACACCCTTGTCCGTGTTCAGGAGAAC
>JANPNS010000278.1:0-1555 GCA_031427575.1 Gallionellaceae bacterium | reverse complement strand
TGACCCAATACGAAATGCACGCCCTGGAAACAATCGGGCTCCTTAAAATGGACTTCCTCGGGCTGACCAACCTCACCTTGTTTGGCCGCCAGAACGACCATGGGCAATTGCCCAGTTTTACGACTTCTGCTTGTACATCTGACCCATCAGCCGTTGGCGGCGATCCCTGTCCCGATGGTTACCGTGGCACGATCAATAATAATCATTTCAGCTCGCTAGGCTTGGACATGAAGCATCAGCAGGATTTCGGCTGGCTGTCTTCACGGTTGATCACCGGACTATATTACGACCAGAGTCCCAATACCTTTAAAAGCGATAATCTGAATGTCACGCGTGACCCGGTAACGCTTGTTTACACCGGCTACACGCCCAATACCACGCATCCGACCGGCACGCGCGATTATCAGACCGATATCACCAATACCGCGCTGTTCGTGCAATGGGAATCGTCCCCGCTGGACAAGGTGCGGCTGGTGACCGGCGGGCGTTACGATAGCGTCAACTATAAGTTTGACAACCACCTGACGCCGGGCGCTGCCTTTGGCGCGCCGGATGAATCGCGCAGCTTCTCGCATTTCAGTCCGAAAGTCGGTGCCACCTATACCGTAAGCGAACAAAGCAGCGTGTACACCAACATCAGCCAGGGGTTTACTCCGCCCGAAGTAAGCCAGTTGTATGGCAGGAGCGCGATACCCGATCTGCGCCCTGCCACGTACAATAATTATGAGGTGGGTTTACGCATGGCATTTTTTGAGCGTGCGCTTAAACTGGATGCTGCACTGTACAGACTGGATGGGCGCGATACCATCGTGAGTTATTCCATTGCACCCGGCAATTCCATTAACCGGAATGCCGGGCGCACACGCAGCCAGGGACTGGAATTGGGTTTGGCTTGGGATGACGATGCGTTTGACGGGCGGCTGGGCATATCCATTGCAAGTCATCGCTATGTGCAACATCAGATATCAGCATTATTGGATTACAGCGGCAAAAAAATGCCCTCTGCGCCGAATACTGTTACGGCGGAAATTGGCTACAAGCCTATTCAGGATGCGCGGGTAGCACTTGAGGTGGTGCAACAGAGCGCTTATTGGATGAACGATGCCAACACGGTGCGCTACGCTGGACACACCTTGCTTAATATGCGCGGCAGTTACAAATTTTCCGACGCATGGGAAGCGTGGCTGCAAGGGCGCAACCTGACCAATAAATTGCATGCCAATTCGGCCAGGAGCAGCTATAGCGGAACGGGTATCCATAGGCCTGATATCCAGGATGAATACACCTCAGGCGCCCCGCGCAGCTTAATGGTGGGGCTAAATTACGCCTTTGGCGGCAAGAAATAATGACCAACCAATCTTCTAATGGGGTAGTCAAGCGCGGGTGGCCGGGGTACAGCGCCATCTGGCGCTGGCATTTTTATGCGGGATTGTTCTGTATCCCGTTCGTGCTGGTGCTGGCTGTCACCGGATCCATCTATCTGTTCAAGCCGCAGGTTGAGGCCATTCTCGATAAGTCCTATGACAATCTCGCGGTCTCGGGGACGCGGGCAAGC
>JANPNS010000277.1:0-2643 GCA_031427575.1 Gallionellaceae bacterium | reverse complement strand
CCCAGTTTGCGCGCGGAATAACTGCCCAGGAAATATCCCTGCAACACGCCTGCCTCGATGATGGCGCGGCGTTGCGTTTTTACGCCTTCATCGTCGAACACACTGCTGGCCAATCCGCGCGGAATATCCGGTATGTCATCTATATATATGCCCGGAGAAAATACCTGCTGGCCCAGTTGGTCAAGCAGGAAAGAAGATTTGCGGTACAGGCTGCTGCCGCTAATTGCGCCCACCAGATGACCAATCAGGCTGGCGGCTACCGGCGCTTCAAATAGCACCGGCACTTGCATCGTACCCAGTTTACGCGATTTGAGACGACGCAACGCGCGCTCGGCGGCAATGCGCCCAACCTCTTCCACCTTGAGCATGTCGCGCGCATTGCGTGCTTCGCTATACCAGTAATCACGCTGCATCGTGCCACCTTTGCCAGCGATGACAGAGCAGCTGACGCTATGGCGGGACGACGGGTATCCCGCGATAAACCCCAGGCTGTTGGCAAACACAAACTGCGACTCATGCACACTGACCGTAGCGCCTTCCGAATTGTTGATGTGCTTATCGCGCGCAAAAGCAGCCTGTTCACATTCCCCAGCCAGTGCTATGGCCTGCTCTACTGTCAGCAGCCACGGATGGTACAAATCCAGATCGGGAAATTCGGTGGACAGCATGGACTGCTCCGGCAAACCGGCACTATCGTCGCTGGCGGTGTGGCGCGCAATGGAAAGCGCAGCATCGACCGTGTCGCGCACGGCTTGTGGCGAAAAATCTGAAGTATTGGCATTGCCGCGCCGCTGGCCGATGTACACGCTGATGCCGAGACCTTTGTCGCGGTTGTATTCGATGGTCTCGACCTCGCCCTGACGCACGGTGACGGACTGGCCGAATCCGTCCGATACCTCTGCCGCGCAGGCGGTTGCACCTTGCTGCGCGGCATAAGCCAGCATGTCGCGGGCAATCTGGCGCAGGGTCTCGGCAGGATGGGAAAAACGGGTTTCGATCACTGTTATAGCATTCATATCGCAAACGGCCAGGTGGAAAACCGCTATCATAACAATAAATAAATTGTTATCAGGCTTCTATGCAAAAACACGACGACAATACAGAGGAAGTAGACTTGCCGCCCAGCAAGACCAAGGTCAAGCAGCAGATGCATGACCTGCAGGATATTGGTGAACAATTGGTGGCATTAAGCAACGACCGATTGAAGCAACTGGACTTGCCGGAGCGCTTGTTTGATGCTGTGCGCGAACTGAAGCGCATCAATAAATTCGGAGCACAGCGGCGACAGATGCAGTTTATCGGCAGGCTGATGCGCGAAGTGGAAACCGCGCCCATCGTGGCCAAACTGGAAGTGTGGAATGGCAAATCGCACCAGCATATTGCCTGGCTGCACCAGATCGAGCGCTGGCGTGACCGCTTGCTGGAGGACGAGGCCGCTCTCACCGAGTTGCTGGCCGACCATCCCGGAGCTGACGCACAAAGGTTGCGCACGCTGATCCGCAACGCGCTCAAGGAAATGGAACTGGCGAAACCGCCGAAAAGTTATCGCGAGATTTTTCAGGTGCTGCGCGAAATTCTGCCGGAGCAAACTGCCCAGGCAGCAGAATAAAATCACCTGTCCTTTCACCCGCGCATCTTCATGAATAACATTCTGCCCCACATCACGCTTGAAATCGGTGAGGCTCCACTGCACAGCATCATCTGGCTGCATGGCTTGGGTGCAGATGGAGAGGACTTTGTTCCTATTGCAGAAGAAATGAATTTGCCGGTGGCGGTGCGCTATATATTTCCGCACGCACCTGAACAGCCGGTTTCTATCAACGGTGGTTTCGTGATGCGCGCATGGTACGACATCGTTGCTGCAGATATTACTGCGCAGCAAGACAGTGCTGGTATACGCGCTTCGCAGGCCGCCATCGAAAAACTCATGGTTCAGGAAATACAGCGTGGCATTGCAGCAAAAAATATTTATCTGGCGGGCTTTTCACAGGGCGGGGCGATGGCGTTGCATACCGGTTTACGCCACCCCTCTCAACTGGGCGGCATCATTGCCCTGTCCTGCTATCTGCCGCTGGCAGAAACGCTGGCGCATGAAGCCAGCCATGCATCCAAGCACACCCCTATCTTCATGGCACACGGGCGCAACGACCCGATAGTGCCTTATGCGCGGGGGAAAGTTTCGGCGGAAGCACTAAGGACGCAGGGTTATCAGTTGGAGTGGCATGAATATGCCATGCCACATTCGGTATGCATGGAGGAGGTGAGGGATGTGGAGACCTGGCTGACTCACCAGTTAAAAAAGAGGGCGCCCTAAAGATCAGGCCTCGTCCACCGCAACGGTGGAATCTTCCTCAACCTTGCGATAGCGCGCCAGATCATAATCTCCGCCTCTTTCCAGCAGCGCCAGCGGGATCAGGAGATAATCCTTGCCCTCAAATTGAACATTCAGGCTGCGGCTCATCGAAAAATCATGCGCACCCATCAGCAGGCAAACCTCGCCCACATCATCCCCTGGCTTTCCCATCCACAGGGCGATCTCTACCCCTTTTACTCTGGAACCGCCATGCGCGCGCAGCAAAATATTGTCAATATGTCGGCTTAGAATTTCCACCCCGACATGCAGATTATTTTGTGCATCGCAAC
>JANPNS010000276.1:0-12323 GCA_031427575.1 Gallionellaceae bacterium | reverse complement strand
AGCGTTATCTAAACGCTACACTGTACAGCAAGCCAACATCGTGCTGGGCAATGGTTCTAATGATTTACTGGAATTGGCCGCGCGCGCATTTTTGTCGCCGGATGATAAGGTTGTTTACTCAGCCCACGCATTCGCGGTGTATGCGCTGGCGACGCAAGCAGTCGGCGCGACCGGCATCAGCGTAGCGGCAAAAAATTATGGCCATAATCTGGCAGCCATGTCGCAGGCCGCGATTGAAGATAAAGTAAAAATGGTGTTCATCGCCAACCCCAACAATCCCACCGGCACCTTTTTGCGCGCAGAGGCGTTGCTGGAATTTTTGCGCGCCCTGCCGCCGCAAATACTGGTGGTGCTGGACGAGGCATACAACGAATACCTGCCGGAAAAATTGCGCTACGACAGTGTGCAGTGGTTGCGTGAATTTCCCAATCTAATTATCACGCGCACCTTCTCCAAGGCATACGGCTTGGCCGGTTTGCGCGTCGGTTATGCGCTGGCGCACGAGCAGGTGGTGGATATGATGAACCGTGTGCGCCAGCCATTCAATGTCAACAGCATTGCTCAAGCCGCTGCCGTGGCGGCCTTGCAGGACGAGGATTTTGTCAGGCAGACGCACGAACTCAATCTGCTGGGCATGGAGGAAATTACCCAGGGTTTGAAACTGATGGGGTTGGAATTCATCCCGTCGTTCGGCAACTTTGTGTGTTTTCGCATTGCGAATGCGGAACAGGTGTATCGTCGCTTGCTGGAACTGGGGGTAATCGTGCGACCGATTGCCAGCTATGATATGCCGGACTGGTTGCGCGTGAGTATCGGGTTGGAAAAAGAGGTCGGGAAATTTTTGTATGCCTTGGCGCAGGTTTTAGGGGAAGCGGAATGATAATTGTGATGGCTAGAGATGTCACCGACGCGCAAATTGGCGCGGTGGTAAAAAAACTTAAAGATGCCGGGCTGGAAGCCAACATCTCGCGCGGTATCGAGCGCACGGTGATCGGCGCCATCGGCGATGAGCGCATGTTGAGCGAGGAAATGTTCACGCCCTTGCCTGGCGTGGAATCGGCGATGCACATCGTCAAGCAATATAAAATCGTATCGCGCGAATCGCATCCGGAAAATACCGTCATAGACATAGGCGGGATCCCTTTGGGCGGCAATCAAATTCAAATTATTGCCGGGCCGTGTTCGGTAGAGACTCAAGAACAAATGGATTTGTCCGCGCAATATGTGCATGAGGCCGGTTGCCGTTTGATGCGCGGCGGCGCGTTCAAGCCGCGCACCAGCCCTTATACTTTTCAGGGCAAGGGCGTGGAAGGGCTGGACATATTCCGCAAAGCGGCCAGCAAGCACAAGCTGCCCATTGTCACTGAACTGATGGACGCGCGCATGCTGGATACTTTTCTGGAAAATGACGTGGACGTGATTCAGATCGGTACGCGCAACATGCAAAATTTCGATTTGCTCAAAGAGGTCGGGCGCATCAACAAGCCGGTAATTTTGAAACGCGGCATGTCGGCTACCATTTCGGAATGGCTGATGGCGGCGGAATATATCGCAGCCGGCGGCAACCACAACATCATCTTCTGCGAGCGCGGCATCCGCACTTTTGAAACTTACTATCGCAACGTGCTGGACGTGACTGCGATACCGGTGCTGAAAAAAGAAACGCATCTGCCGGTTATCGTGGATCCATCGCACGCCGGCGGTAAAGCGTGGATGGTGCCCGCCTTGTCACAAGCTGCGATTGCTGCGGGCGCGGACGGCCTGCTGGTCGAGATGCATCCCAATCCGTGCGAAGCGTGGTGCGATGCGGATCAGGCACTGACACCGCAGGAATTGAAAAATTTGATGGGTACGTTGGGTGGTATCGCCAAAGCCATCGGGCGCACGCTGTAAAGAAGATTTTCTGAATTATATCGTTTCTCTACCCTCACCCTAGCCCTCCCCCAGCAGGGGGAGGGCATCAAACTCCTTCCCCCTCGCAGCGAGGGAGAGCGAAGCGAGGGGGCATTGGGATGGGGGTAGAAGCCAAAGAGGGACTATTTATGTCCGAACCACAATTCAAAAAAATCGCCGTCTTCGGCGTCGGCCTGATCGGCGGCTCTTTCGCGTTGGCATTGCGAAAAGCGGGTGTGGTGAGCGAGGTGGTAGGTTTTGGTCGCAGCACCCAGACACTGGCACAGGCGCAGCAGCTCGGTATCATCGACCGAATTGGCACAGATCTGGCAGCCGAGCTAAGAGACACTGACCTAATTTTGCTTGCCACACCGGTCGGCCAGATGGCTGACATCATGGCGCGCATCGCGCCGCATCTCGGCACGAATACTTTGGTTACCGATGGTGGCAGCACCAAGAGCGATGTCGTAAGCCATGCTTATCAACAATTGGGATCGCATATTTCCCGTTTTGTACCCGCACACCCGATTGCCGGTGCCGAGAAAAGCGGCGCGGCGGCGGCGCGAGCCGATCTGTATCAAGGCAAAAAAGTCGTGCTGACGCCGTTGCCGGAAAATTCCGCCGAGGTGGTGGCACGTGTGAGACAGGCGTGGGAATTGTGCGGTGCGTTAGTCAGCGAATTGACGCCGCAGCAGCATGATGAGGTGTTTGCGGCAGTTAGTCATTTACCGCATTTGCTCTCCTTCGCGCTGGTGCATGATTTGGCACAACGTCCAAATCGCGACTTGTTGCTAACCTTCGCCGCCAGCGGCTTCCGCGATTTCACCCGCATCGCGGCCAGCTCGCCGGAGATGTGGCGCGACATTTGTTTAGCTAATCGAGACGCGCTGTTGCGCGAACTGGATCGCTACACTGGCGAATTAAGCTCGGTGCGCGCTGCCCTGGTGGCGGGCGATGCTAAGAAACTTGAAGAAATTTTTCAGCATGCATGGTCGGTGCGGGCCAACTGGACAGCACAATAACGCAGGACGCGCCCGCGCTTCTTCTAAGGGCGCCTCTAAAAATTCAAAATCCTAAGCGAGGCAAGGCGCGAGCAAAAAATTGCGACGCCGCATATATTTGATGTGTAAGGAGTAATTTTTTGTGAGCAACGCAGTATCGCGACGGAGTTTGGATTTTTAGAGGTGCCCTAAATGACACAGCCCATGACTGCGCCGGAATTCATTGATATCCCTCCGTTGCTGGCAGCGCGCGGAACGGTGCGCCTGCCCGGCTCCAAGAGTATTTCCAATCGCATACTGTTGCTCGCCGCCCTGTCACAAGGCGCGACTGAAATTCGCGATTTGTTGCACTCGGACGACACCCAATGCATGCTGGACGGCTTGCGCACTTTGGGCGTGTCAGTAGAGGCATTGGGCGACAATGCCTATCGTGTTACCGGCTGCGGTGGAAAATTTCCGGTCAGGGAAGCTAAATTGTTTCTCGGTAACGCGGGAACGGCCTTTCGTCCGCTGACTGCTGTGCTGGCGCTGGCCGGCGGGCATTATGAATTATCTGGCGTGGCGCGTATGCATGAGCGTCCCATCGCTGATTTGGTGGACGGTTTGCGCGATCTGGGGGCGGATATTCGCTACCTGGGCAATGACGGATTTCCGCCGCTGGAAGTTCATCCGGCTGCAATTCACGGCGGACGCCGCATCGCAGTGCGCGGTGATGTGTCCAGCCAGTTTCTCACCGCGTTGCTGATGGCGCTGCCAATGTTGCCTGAAGCAACCACGGTGGAGGTTACCGGCGAGCTGATTTCCAAGCCGTATATCGAAATCACGCTGGCGATGATGGCGCGTTTTGGTGTGCGAGTGCAACGCGATGGCTGGCGCAGTTTTACGGTTGCATCTGACAGTTGTTATATCTCGCCCGGCGTGATCCATGTCGAGGGCGATGCCTCATCCGCGTCCTATTTTCTGGCGGCAGGTGCCATAGCTGGCGGTCCGGTGCGCGTTGTGGGAGTGGGTCGCAACAGCATTCAGGGTGATGTGCGCTTTGCCGAAGCCTTGCAGTTGATGGGCGCGCGGATTGAGATGGGTGAGAACTGGATGGAGGCAAGCGCGCCGACCAGCGGTAAGCTCAAAGCCATCGAACTTGACTGCAATCACATTCCCGATGCCGCGATGACGCTGGCGGTGGTGGCATTATTTGCCGATGGAACGACCACGCTGCGCAATATCGCCAGTTGGCGCGTCAAGGAAACCGACCGCATCGCGGCAATGGCGACCGAGCTGCGCAAATTCGGTGCAACTGTAGAAGAAGGCGCGGACTACATTCGCGTCACTCCGCCGAAAACAGGACTGAGGGTTGAGGCGCGAGGGACGAGTAAAAGCCTGACCCCCCTCAGTCCTCGTACCTCAGTCCTCAGTCCTGCCTCCGGCATAAACACCTACGACGACCATCGCATGGCCATGTGTTTCTCGCTGGCCGCGCTGGGTGGCGCGAGCGTGCGTATCAACAATCCGCAGTGCGTGGCTAAAACCTTTCCGGATTATTTTGAGCGTTTTGCCAAAATGGTCAGGACGGTATCTGTCATTGCCATCGATGGACCTTCCGCTTCTGGTAAGGGTACCGTGGCGCAATTGGCTGCGGCCCGGCTGGGCTTTCACTATCTCGACAGCGGTGCCTTGTACCGCCTGTTGGCGCTGACTGCGCAACAACATGGCGTGGCGCTGGACGCGGAAAGTCAGTTGGCTGAGCTGGCGGCACACATGGATATTCACTTTGAGGGGTCGGACATTTGGCTGGATGGTGAGCGGGTTGGCGATGAGCTGCGCTCCGAGCAATGTGCCGCTATGGCCTCCAGGGTGGCGGTGCTGCCGATGGTGCGCGCTGCGTTATTGGACAAGCAGCGTGCCTTCCGCCGAGCGCCAGGGTTGGTCGCAGATGGCCGCGATATGGCGTCGGTAGTGTTTCCAGATGCAGGCTTGAAAGTGTTTCTTACCGCAAGTGCTGAAGCTCGCGCGGAACGCCGCTATAAGCAATTGATGGAAAAAGGAATGGGCTTGATGGAAAAGGGAAAGAGTGCTAATATTACTGCCCTTTTGCAGGATATCCGTACGCGCGACGAGCGAGACAGCAAGCGTAGCGTGGCTCCTCTGCAGCAGGCGCTGGGAGCAGGTTTGCTAGATACGACCGACTTGACTATCGAACAGGCTGTGCAGGAAGTGCTGGCACGCTACCGCGCGTTGAAATAATTAAGTCCCGCAACGAGCCCATCGTTCGGGTTTTTTAACCAACCCCCCGTCAAAACGGGCTTGTCCTGGATACACTTATAAATGATTGCTAACACTGTTGTTGCTGAAAATGATCTGGAAAGTTTTGCCTCTCTTTTTGAAGAAAGCTTGACGCGCAAGGAAATGCGCGCGGGCGAGTTGATCACTGCGCAAGTGGTACGCATTGATCATAACGTGGTGGTGGTGAATGCTGGTCTGAAATCCGAAAGTTTTATCCCGGTCGAGGAATTCTTTAACGCCGCTGGCGAGGTGGAAGTCAAGCCCGGCGATTTCGTTACCGTAGCGATTGAATCGCTGGAAAACGGTTATGGCGAAACAAAATTATCGCGCGAGAAGGCCAAGCGCCTTGCCGCATGGATTGATCTGGAAGTTGCGATGGAAGATGGCCGCATAATCGAAGGTTATGTCAGCGGCAAGGTGAAGGGTGGCCTGACGGCCATGGTTAACGGCATACGTGCCTTCCTGCCCGGTTCGCTGGTGGATATCCGCCCGGTCAAGGACACCACGCCGTATGAAAACAAGACCATGGAACTCAAAATTATCAAGCTGGATCGCAAACGCAACAACGTGGTCGTTTCGCGCCGCGCTGTGCTGGAAGCGAGCCAGGGAGCTGATCGCCAGGCCATGATGGAAAACCTGAAAGAAGGTGCAATCGTCAAGGGCGTGGTGAAGAACATCACCGACTACGGCGCGTTTGTGGATTTGGGCGGTATCGATGGTCTGCTGCATATTACCGATCTGGCATGGCGCCGGGTCAAGCATCCTTCTGAAATATTGGCAGTAGGCGACGAAGTCGAGGCCAAGATTCTTAAGTTCGACCAGGAGAAGAATCGTGTTTCCCTCGGCATCAAGCAGATGGGCGATGATCCATGGACCGGCCTGGAGCGCCGCTACCCGCAAGGTACCCGCTTGTTCGGCAAGGTGACCAATCTGACTGACTACGGTGCTTTTGTGGAAATCGAACAGGGTATTGAAGGTCTGGTGCACGTGTCCGAAATGGATTGGACTAACAAGAACGTGCACCCCTCAAAAGTTGTGCAACTGGGCGATGAAGTCGAAGTGATGATTCTGGAAATTGACGAGGCGCGCCGGCGTATTTCCCTCGGCATGAAGCAGTGCAAATCCAATCCGTGGGATGATTTTGCCCTGAATCAACAGAAGGGCAACAAAGTTAAGGGGCAGATCAAATCAATTACTGATTTCGGTATTTTTATCGGCCTGGATGGTGGTATTGATGGCCTGATACACCTGTCTGACCTGTCCTGGACAGTACCCAGCGAAGAAGCGGTGCGCAACTACAAAAAGGGCGATGAGCTTGAAGCAGTGGTGCTGGCCATCGATGTAGAGCGAGAGCGCATTTCGTTGGGCATCAAACAGATGGATGGCGACATCTTCAACGGTTACATCGCCACCCATGACAAGGGCAGCGTAGTCAGCGGTGTGGTCAAATCAGTCGATGCCAAGGGTGCTACCATTACGTTGGACGGCGATGTCGAAGGCTATCTCAAGTCTTCTGAAGTTTCGGTTGACCGGGTCGAGGACATACGTCTCCACCTTAAGGAAGGCGATACAGTGAAGGCTGTGATCATTAACGTGGATCGCAAAAACCGTGGTATAAATCTTTCCATCAAGGCACTGGACAAAGCCAATGAAGCGGCGGCCATGCAGAAATTTGCTGCTACTGCAGAAAACTCGGCTGGAACCACCAATCTGGGTGCCTTGCTTAAGGCTAAGCTCGGAACCAGCAAGGTTGACGCCCAATAAGGTAGGTGAAATATGACCCGTTCTGATCTTATCGCCAAGCTGGCGGAGCGTTATCCGCAACTGGTGGCCAAGGATGCCGAGTTGGCAGTCAAGGTAATTCTTGATGCCATGGCGGCAGCCTTAGCTCGCGGTGGACGCATTGAAATTCGCGGCTTCGGCAGTTTTGCGCTGAACTATCGTCCGCCCAGGACTGGCCGCAACCCGAAATCCGGGGAGAAAGTACAAGTGCCGGCCAAGTATGTGCCTCATTTCAAGGCAGGCAAAGAATTGCGGGAGCGGGTCGATTATCCTGCCTCCTGAGGGTTGGTGCAAAGCTGGCAAATTGGCGGCCTGTCGCAAGATGGAGCCGCCAATTTTTTGGCTATTCGTGTTATTGTTGCGCTGAAAATTTATTGCGGGTGAAATCATGCGCTATCTAAAATGGCTCTTGCGTATTGCCATGTTTGGCATTCTGCTCGGTTTCGCTGTCAAGAATGACCAGCCCGTGGTGCTGCGTTATTTTTTCGGCTACGAATGGCAGGCTCCCATGGTGCTGGTACTGCTGTTGTTTTTTGCCGCTGGTGTGGGGATTGGTTTGTTCTCCGGGCTGAGCAAGACTTTCTGGCAACGCCGGGAAATTTCAAAATTAAAAAAAGAGTTGAGCAGGAAAAATAAACCCGCCGACATAACCGACGCATAGCGTTTACTGTACAAATTTTCTAGTCCGATCTCTATGCAATTTGAACTGTGGATGTTGCTGGTTTTCCCGCTGTTTTTTGGCATGGGCTGGCTGGCCGCGCGCATAGACCTAAAACAGTTGCTTTCCGAATCAAGCGTGTTGCCGCGTTCCTATTTTCAGGGACTGAATTTTCTGCTCAACGAACAGCAGGACAAGGCCATCGAGGCATTCATCGAGGTGGTCAAGATTGACCCGCAAACGATAGAGCTGCACTTCGCGCTGGGCAGCTTGTTCCGCCGACGGGGCGAGATTGATCGCGCTTTGCGCATGCACCTGAATCTGGTTGAGCGCGCCGACCTTGATAAGGACAAGAAGCAGCAGGCGATATTCGAGTTGGCGCAGGATTACCTGAAAGCAGGCATATTGGATCGTGCCGAGTCACTGTTTCGCGAGTTGCAGGGAACGACGTATAGCCAAACCGCGCTGGATTTTCTGCTGGAGCTGTATCAGAAAGAAAAAGACTGGCTCAAGGCAATCGGGGTAACGCAGCAACTGACCGCGATTTCCGGCCAGACGCACGGGAAGATGGCGGCATTTTTCTATTGCGAGCTGGCTGCCGAAAAGTTGGAGAAAAAGCAACCGGAAGCTGCACGTGCCCATTTGCAGCAAGCACTGCAAGCCGATCCGCAAATAGCGCGCGCCACCATGATGTTGGGTGACATGGAAAGCGAGGCGCAGCAGCACGCCAAGGCAATCGAAATCTGGCAGCGTATTGAACAACAGAACCCGCAATACATCCCGCTGGTGGCGGAGCGATTGCTTGAAGCATATCGCCACAGCGGACGTGAAGAGGCGGGGGTCGCTACATTGCAAAATTATCTGGTTAAATATCCCTCGCTGGATTTAATGAACGTGTTGTTTCAGGCCATACTGCAACGCGATGGCGCAGCAGCGGCATACAAGCTGGTGCGCGATGAATTGCAACGCAACCCGACCCTGCTCGGTCTGGATAAATTACTTGAAGCGCGCCTGCTGGAAGTGTCATCGGAAAATCGTGCCGATGTGGAGATGGTGAAAAACCTGGTGCATCAGCGCACCCGCACCCTGGCCATGTACCGCTGTGCCAACTGTGGTTTCAAGGCACGCCAATTTTACTGGCACTGTCCGGCCTGTCATGGCTGGGAAACCTATTCGCCGCGCAGGAGCGAAGAAAATGGGCACAACAGTGAGTGACCCGAAAATAATCATCGCGCTGGACTATCCCGCCGCCGCCCCGGCACTGGCGTTGGTTGATCGCTTGCAGCCGTCACTCTGCCGTCTGAAAGTGGGCAAGGAATTATTCACCGCCACCGGCCCGGCGTTGCTGGAACGATTGATGCAGCGTGGCTTCGAAATTTTTCTTGATTTGAAATTCCACGACATTCACAACACCACGGCGCAGGCATGCAAGGCCGCCGCCGCGCTCGGGGTATGGATGATAAACGTGCATGCGCTGGGCGGACGTAAGATGATGGAAGCGGCGCGCGAGGCAATAGCGAACACGGCGCAGCCACCCAAGCTGATTGCCGTGACTGTGCTCACCAGCATGGCGCAGCAGGATTTGACCGAACTCGGCATTGATGCCACACCTGCCGATTTGGTATTACGCTTGGCAACGCTGGCGCGCGACAGTGGGCTGGATGGTGTGGTTTGTTCGGCGCAGGAAGCCGCTTTATTGCGCCGCCGTTGCGGCAATGATTTTTGTCTGGTGACACCGGGTATACGCCCGTCCGATGCCAAGGCCGATGATCAGGTGCGCACCATGACACCGCGTGCTGCCTTGGAGAGTGGTGCCAATTACTTAGTGATAGGCCGCCCAATCACCCAGGCAGTTGATCCTCTTCAGGCGCTGAAAAATATCGCTAAAGAAATTGGGGATATAAAATGAATCAGCTGCCATCATTCGAGAAAGCAAGGGTACTGGTAGTCGGCGACGTTATGCTGGATCGCTACTGGTTCGGTGATGTCGAGCGCATTTCGCCCGAGGCGCCGGTGGCGGTGCTCAAGGTCGGGCGTGTTGAAGAACGTCCCGGTGGCGCGGCCAACGTGGCGCGCAATGTGGCTGCGCTGGGGGCGCAATGTACCTTGTTATCGGTAATGGGTGATGATGAAGCAGGCCGCTGTCTGGAAAAACTGCTGGCCGAGGAAAAAAATATACGTGCTTTGCTGCACCGCGACCCGACCATTTCCACAACCATAAAATTACGCGCCATCGCGCGCCAACAGCAATTATTACGCATAGATTTTGAAACACCGCCCAGCTATGAAGTGCTGCACACCAAGCTGGCCGATTTCCGCGCGCAACTGCCGCAGGCGGATGTGGTGGTGCTGTCGGATTATGGCAAGGGCGGGCTGGCACACATCGCCGAGATGATTAGCTTAGCGTGCGCTGCCGGCAAGCCGGTGTTGGTAGACCCCAAGGGTGACGATTATCTGCGCTATACCGGCGCGACCTTGCTCACGCCGAATCGCAGCGAGTTCCGCGAAGTGGCGGGCAGTTGGAAAAGCGAAGCCGAGCTGAATGCCAAGGCAGAAAAGCTGCGTACCGAATTGCAACTGGATGCGCTGCTGGTCACGCGCAGCGAAGACGGCATGAGTCTGTTTCGCGCCAACGAAGTGCTGCATGAACCAACCCACACCCGTGAAGTGTTCGATGTCAGCGGTGCCGGTGATACCGTCATCGCAACCCTAGCTACGATGCTGGCGAGTGGCGCAGACATGCACAATGCCATGCGTATCGCCAATCGCGCGGCAGGCATAGTCGTAGGAAAATTGGGCACGGCGGTAGTCAGTCGGGAAGAGATTCTCCGGGATATGCAGTAGTAGGCCGGACTTCAGTCCCACTCGGCGGCAATGTCGGGCTAAAGCCCGACCTACCAGGCAAATCGAAAGGAACAAAGATGTACACCATTGTTACTGGCGCCTCCGGTTTTATCGGTTCCAACCTGGTCAAGGCGTTGAATGAACGCGGCGAGAACAACATCATCGCAGTGGACAATCTCAAACACGCCGACAAGTTCAAGAACCTGGTGGATTGCGACATTGCCGATTATCTGGATAAGGCAGACTTCTTGCGCAAATTGCAGGAAGGATTTTTTGACGGGCTGATTACGGCGGTGCTGCATCAGGGTGCTTGCTCCGACACCATGGAAACGGATGGCCGTTACATGATGGAAAACAACTACCACTATTCGCTGGAGTTGCTCAATTACTGCCAGAACGAAGAAGTGCCTTTCCTGTATGCCTCCTCCGCCTCGGTGTATGGCAGCGGAAATGTGTTCAAGGAAAGCCGCGAATATGAAGCCCCGCTCAATGTTTATGGCTATTCAAAATTTCTGTTCGATCAAATCGTGCGCCGCCGCTGGCATAAACGTGCCTCACAGATCGTCGGCCTGCGCTACTTCAACGTGTATGGTGTACGCGAAGCGCACAAGGGGCGCATGGCATCAGTGGCTTATCATCTCTTCAACCAGTATCGCGCCGAAGGCTTGGTGAAGCTGTTCGAGGGCTGTGATGGCTATGCCGACGGAGAGCAGTTGCGCGATTTCGTGGCGATAGAGGACGTGATCAAGGTCAACATGCATTTCCTCGAGCACCCCGGCGAATCAGGCATTTTCAATTTAGGCACCGGCAAGGCGCAGAGCTTCAACGATGTAGCAGTGTCTACTGTTAACACCTTGCGCGCCGCCGAGAGCAAGTCCCAGTTAACGCTGGAGGCAATGCGCCAGCAGCAGATACTGCGCTACATTCCTTTCCCGGAACAATTGCGCGGCAAATATCAAAGCTACACCCAAGCCGACATTACCGCGCTGCGCGGGGTGGGTTATGTCGAACCGTTCCTGACCGTGGAACAGGGTGTGGCGGATTATGTGCATAAATTGTTGAGCTTGCCATGATATATCCCACCCTGGAAAATTTTGTCGGCAACACACCGCTGGTCAAGCTTAAGCGCATACCGGGCAATACCAGCAATGTGCTGTTGGCCAAGATGGAAGGAAACAACCCTGCCGGATCAGTGAAGGACAGGCCCGCGCTTTCGATGATTACTCATGCCGAAGCACGCGGTGAGATCAAGCCGGGCGACACGTTGATTGAGGCGACCAGCGGCAACACCGGCATTGCGCTGGCGATGGCGGCGGCAATGCGTGGTTACAAAATGATATTGGTGATGCCGGAAAACCAAAGTATGGAGCGCCGCCAGACCATGCGCGCATTCGGCGCGGAGCTGGTGCTGACGTCAAAAGAAGGCAGCATGGAACTGGCGCGCGATACGGCGGAAAAGTTACGCAACCAGGGGCTGGGCATCATTCTCGACCAATTTTCCAATCCGGATAATCCTCTGGCGCACTATAAAGGCACTGCGCCAGAAATTTGGCGCGACACCAACGGCAAGCTCACGCACTTTATCAGCAGCATGGGTACCACTGGCACCATCATGGGTTGCTCGCGCTATTTCAAGGAAAAAAATTCCAGCATTCAGATCATCGGGGTGCAGCCGGAGGAGGGCGCGCAGATACCGGGTATCCGCAAATGGCCGCCAGCCTATTTGCCGAAAATATACAACGAAAAAAATGTGGATAGCCTGCAATATGTGAACCTGCCGGATGCCGAAGAAATGACGAGACGGTTGGCGCGCGAGGAAGGCATCTTCTGCGGGACTTCTTCTGGTGGTGCGCTGGCCGTGGCGT